>JBIILL010000018.1:0-16139 GCA_044232665.1 Candidatus Planktophila sp.
CTTATTACATCTTATTTCCAACTCCAAACTTAACGGCCGATATTGATTGGACTAAGCAAGCAAAGCCATATCGAGATCACATGGTTGAAACGATGGAAAAGCGTGGATACACCGGCTTTGGTGATTCGATTGAGACTGAAGTTTTAACAACTCCACTTGATTGGCAGGCACAAGGTATGGAGGCTGGCGCACCATTTGCTAGCGCACACACCTTCTTCCAAACCGGACCCTTTAGACCACGCAACATGGCAGCTGGAATTGAAAACGTAGTCTTTGCTGGATCTGGAACTCAACCAGGTGTTGGCGTTCCAATGGTTTTGATTTCAGGAAGACTTGCCGCAGAACGCATCGTGGGTCCGGTTAAGTAAGTGGATGAATTAACCGCTGCTGGGATTACCGATCCTGATCTTCGTGCATCGTATGAAGAGTGCAAGCGGTTAAATGCATTACATGGAAAGACCTATTTTCTGGCAACGCTTTTGCTTCCTAAAGCAAAGCGCCCCTTTGTTCATGCCCTATATGGTTTTGCGCGCTATGCAGATGAAATAGTTGATGATTTAGCTTCCGAGTTGAGTATTGAAGAAAAAGCAGAAGCATTGAGTAACTGGGGTAATGGAGTTTTAGCAGATCTGAAAAAAGGAACCAGTGATGATCATGTGGGTCGGGCCCTGATCGACACCGTCAAGCGCTTTGATATTCCGCACGAACACTTTGAAGCATTCCTGCATTCAATGACTATGGATTTAACTGTCCAGGAATATGAAACATATGAAGATTTGCTCGAATATGTCTACGGATCTGCCGCCGTCATTGGCCTTGAAATGGTGCCTATCCTTGGCCCTTTACACAATGATGCATTCGAGGCTGCCAAGAAGTTAGGCATCGCCTTTCAGTTGGCAAACTTCATTCGAGATGTTGATGAAGATCTAGATCGTGGTCGTGTGTATCTGCCTATTAAAGAGCTAGCCCAGTTTGGTGTTAGCCGTGAAATGCTAGAAGAGCGTATATTAACCCCTGAGATTATCGAAGCGCTGAAGTTTCAGATTGCACGTGTGCGCCGGCTCCAATCAGAAGCCGCCCCTGGCATTGCATTGCTTGAAGCAACTAGCCGTCCATGTATCGAGGCGGCAAGTACTTTGTACTGTGGCATTGTCGATGAGGTAGAGAAGATTGGTTATGACATTTTCAACCAACGAGCAAAGACATCGACGGCACGACGTATCCGCGTGGCGGGTACTGCATTCATGAAGCGCGTACTAGTTTCACGCTAGAGTACTTATCACGGGAGCCCACAAGGCTGAGAGGGTCTGAAATTCAGACCGACCGATTGACCCATCCGGTAATGCGGATGCGGAAAGGAAAATCATGTCAACCACTTTATTTACTGCTTGGGACTATGAAGTCTCAATTTTGGAATTTGTTGCAGCTATTACCTCATTCATCGGTGTGTGGCTGGGAACAACAGGAAAAAGAATTACTTGGCCTTGGTGGGCACTTAGTAGCGCGCTCTATGGTGTTTTCTTTTATCAAGTAGATCTCTTTGCAAGTGCAGCATTGCAGTTGGTCTTTATTACCGCCGCTGTTTATGGCTGGAAGGATTGGGCTCCAACAGGCGCGGTCCCTGGATCGGTCACAGCGCGCAATCGTCGCTACATCGCAATCGGAACATTCATTAGCGTTGCAGCCTTATCCCCACTGTTATCTAACATTGGAGCTGCTGCAACCTGGTCAGATGCATTTCTCTTAATCGGCAGCCTTGTTGCACAAATCATGATGGTTTACCAAAAGTGGGAAGCATGGGTTGTGTGGCTAATCGTTGATCTGGCCGGAACCGTCCAGTACGCGATGCTTGGCTATTGGTTTACCGCAGTTCTTTACGCAATGTTTACTGTTGTTGCAGTAGTCGGATTGAAGCGTTGGCGTGACTCTCTTAGCCATTGATGGCCCAGCAGGTGCTGGTAAAACTACCTTTGCGGCAAAACTAGAGGCAGAGTTGTTAATAAAGGGGAGTGTGAAAGTCATTCATATGGATGATCTCTATAACGGTTGGGATAACGCTCTTAGCAACCCCTTATCTGAAATATTAGATCGCATCTCTACCGCGCACATCGCCGGTAGAGAGTTTGTGATCAAGATATTTAACTGGCACACCATGGCCTTTGATCGCGAAGAGAGAATTACCCCAACCGACTATTTGATTATCGAAGGAGTTGGCGCTGCCCAACAAATCGTGCGCGAAACTGGAGCAACAACGTATTGGCTAGATATCGAGCCTGAAGTCGGCTTGCAGCGTGTGTTAGATCGAGATGGTGCACATATCGAGGCTCAAATGCGTCAATGGCAAGTTGATCAAGATAAACACTTCGCAAGAGATGAAACCCGTGAAAATTGCGAGTTTAAACTCACTTCGTAACTGTTTTGGGCGCGCCCTCGGCACCTGTAACAGGTGCACTCAATAAAATCTGCACATGTCCGATCTGTCTGGTGAGCTCATTGATGGGCGCTACCAATTGCTACGTCAGGTCGCTAATGGCGGAATGGCAACAATCTATGAGGCGCTAGATACCAGACTAGATCGCAAAGTTGCCGTAAAGATCATGCACGCTCACTTGGCACAAGATGAAGCATTTGTCTCACGCTTTATTAGAGAAGCAAAAGCTGCAGCTGCGCTAACTCATCCAAATATTGTTGCTGTCCAAGATCAAGGTTGGAACCAAAGCGGTATCCCTGCGGTTTTCTTAGTGATGGAATTCATTGAAGGTCACACTCTTCGTGAGTACTTAAATGAACGTGGTCGTTTTGAGATTAAAGATGCAATCAATTACTTAACTCCTATTTTATCTGCACTCGCTGCTGCCCATGACCTCGGTATCGTGCACAGAGATATCAAGCCTGAAAACATTTTGATCTCAAAAGATGGTCGTATCAAGATCGCAGATTTTGGTTTGGCACGCGGAGAATTAATCGGAACAACCATGACAGCTGAATCCAGCGTGATCTTGGGCAGTGTTTCCTACCTCTCCCCCGAGCAGGTCCAACGCGGTATTGCAGATTCACGCAGTGATGTCTATGCCGCAGGAATAGTGGCCTATGAAATGTTTACCGGTGAAAAGCCATTTAATGGTGACTCTCCTATTCAAATTGCCTACATGCATGTCAACGAAGAGATTCCTCACCTTCGAAGTAAGCGCAAAGAGATCCCCCAAGGCTTAGATGATTTGATCGCAAGTGCGACCGCTAAGAACCCCGATGATCGCCCTCGCACAGCCGGGCAATTCCTAGAACGCTTGCAGAAGATTCAAATTGAACTGGACCCCAAGAAGAACCAAT
The DNA here is from genome assembly GCA_044232665.1 of Candidatus Planktophila sp. Taxonomy (GTDB): domain Bacteria; phylum Actinomycetota; class Actinomycetes; order Nanopelagicales; family Nanopelagicaceae; genus Planktophila. The sequence goes on from JBIILL010000018.1 coordinate 3,331, forward strand.
TAGATCTTGGTTTAGATCTGCCGGTTGAACCTATTCGGGAGAAAGCTCGCAAGAAGGTCAAAGATGAGCCGGTTAAGGAAGCAACGATTGAGGTTAAAGAAAACACTCGTGAGATAAAGAAGCAAGAGGAAAAGAAGAAGCGAGCAAGCAAGCGTGTTCGTAGAAACCGTAAGGTCGCTCTTGTTTTGGCTATCGCTCTAGGTGTTGGTGGTTGGTACACATTAGTTGGGCCTGGATCACGCGTAGTTGTTCCTTCAACTGTTGGTGGAAGCTATGAGGAAGCGGTTTCATCCTTTACTCCTCTGGGATTAACTGCAGTGATTCTAGAGAACAGATATGACGAAGTGATTGCAAAGGGAAAGATCATCGAATCAGACCCACAAGGTGGCGGAAAAGTTGATGCTGGAGGCAGCGTTAAATTAATTATTTCTAAAGGTCCAGAGCGTTACACAATCCCATCAACTACAGGATTAACACCAGAGGCTGCTCAAGTTGCAATTAGTAAATCTCCCTTAACTGTTGGAACAACAACAGAGATCTTCAACTCTGATATTCCTAAGGGATTTGTTATTTCATCAACGCCTGCATCAGGCTCTTCGGTTAAGCGCGATTCAAAGGTTGATTTAATTGTTTCAAAGGGAATTGAGCAGGTTGCACTTGCTTCCTACATCGGCAAGAGTGGTGAACAAGCACTCAATGAATTAACTGAAGCAGGATTTAATGTAGATCCTGGCTATGCATTTAGTGAAACAACTCCAGAGCTTGCAGTTATTTCACAAAGCCCAGCAGGTGGAGCAACTGCAAATAAGGGCGGCAAAGTTACAATCCTTATTTCTAAGGGCCCTCGTTATACCTTTATCCCAAAGACAATCATCACCATGGAAGCAACCGCGGGTAAAGCGGTGCTCGAATCCCTTGGTTTAAAGGTGAAGGTTGTATCGATCGGAAATGCGAAGAAGAAAATTGTTAAAAGAGTTTCTCCTGCTGTTAACACCAAGGTTTTACGTGGAAGTTTGGTGACGATTACCGTAGGGTGAGCCAATGCCTACGCCAGTTAAGAAACCTCGTATCGGTGCCCACACCCCTACTACTGGCGGAATGGTAAAGCGATCAATTGCATATGCCGAAGAAATTGGCGCAGAAGCAATTCAAGTATTTGCATCAAGTCCTCGTACCTGGGCGATGCCAGAGGCAAAACCAGAATTAGATGAAGCTTTTAAGATCAAGGCTGCAGAATTAGATATTGAAACCTATGTTCACGCGCCCTTTCTAATTAACTTAGGGTCACCAACAGAGGCAACCTACTTAAACTCTCTTGCATCAACTAAGTACTCATTGCAGCGCGGGGCAGATATTGGCGCAATTGGCGTTGTAATCCACACAGGCTCTGCAGTTGATGTGAACCATGTTGAAAAAGCATGGAAGCAGATTCATGAAGGCATGATGCCAATTCTTAACGCACTTGGCGATGATGCTCCATACCTTTTGCTTGAACCAACTGCAGGTCAAGGTCAATCACTTGTTAAGAAGTTAGATGACCTTGCAATGTATTTGAAGGCACTTGAATACCACCCAAAGGTGGCAATCTGCCTAGACACCTGCCATGTATTTGCTGCAGGACACGACATTTCAGTAAAAGGCGGAATGACAGCAACGATTGATCTGCTGGTTGAAATTGCTGGCATCGAACGATTCCAGTTAGTTCATGCCAACGATTCAATGGATGTGTGCGGAGCACTTAAGGATCGCCACCAAAACATCGGCGAAGGCCACATTGGTGTTGATCCATTTAAGGAACTGCTATCCCACCCTGCAGTTGCAAATGCTCCCCTCATTCTTGAAACACCAGGGATGGAGCCAGAGCACGGCAAAGAAGTTGCACTATTAAAGAAATTGCGCGGCTAATGTCTGCTCGCCATCAACTGCACTTAAAACTTGCCCCTTGGGCCTTGTTGTCTGTCTCTGCTGCCTGGGGATTTGCCTTCGTAGTAATGAAAGATGCCATTGAGCGACAGACAGTTAATAACTTCCTGTTCAGCAGATTTGTTTTAGCTGTGGTCGTAATGATTCTAATTCGCCCTCAATGCCTTAAATACTTCAACAAAGATTTGCTTGTCAGAGCATCGACAGCAGGACTATTTCTGGGTGCTGGATATATCTTGCAAACCCTTGGTCTAAAGCTCACAGGTGCAGCCATCACAGGATTTATCACTGGTCTATATGTTGTCTTTACCCCGCTCATTGCAGCAGTTGTTTTAAAAGCCCGCATAACTTTGATCACTTGGGGTTGCGTTGGTATTGCAACACTTGGTTTAGCTTTGCTTTCCCTGCAGGGCTGGTCAATTGGATTTGGTGAACTACTTGTTTTAGGTAGTGCCTTTGCATTTGGTGCTCACATTATTGCTTTGGGTAAATGGAGCAGTGGCCGTGATGCATATGCCATGACCGTTGTTCAGCTCGCAATGTGCGCCCTACTAACAGGACTTGCCTCACTATTTGAAGGTGGTTATCAGCTTCCACCTGATGATGGAGTTTGGGCAACAGTAATCTTTACTGCGGTGGTGTGTACCGCGGTGGCTTTTGTGATTCAAACTTGGTCTCAGGCTCACATGAGCACAACCAAGGTCGCAGTTATATTGACCATGGAAGTTGTCTTTGCAGCCCTTTTCGCAATCGTTTTTGGTGGAGAAACCCTTACCCTTCAAAAGGCTTTGGGTGGCGTACTAGTTGTAATCGCGATGTTTGTCATTGTCCTTAAGGAAGCGTGAGAACATAAGCCATGGCAATTGATCTTCGAAGCGACACAGTTACTCGCCCATCGGCTGCAATGCGCGAGGCGATCGCAACTGCGCCAGTCGGCGATGATGTTTATAGCGATGACCCAACAGTTAATTCACTAGAAGAGCGCGTAGCGGCCATGTTTGGCAAAGAGGCCGGTGTTTTTACGCCAACTGGTTCTCTTGCCAACCAACTAGCTATCCGTATGTTGGTAGCACCTGGCGAAGAATTAATTGCAGAGACAAACAGCCATATTGTGAGAGCCGAACTAGGCGCAGCTGCGGTATTTAGCGGAATAACAACTCGCACATTTCCTGCCAAGAACGGCCTGCTTAAAGCAGCTGACGCACTAGAAATTGCTCGTCCAAATAGCGGTCCTTACTTGGTTTCAACCACTGCAATCGCAGTTGAAAACACACATAACTTTGGTGGCGGAACTGTGCAACCAATGACTGAAATCGCAGCACTTCGCAAAGGCGCAGATGAATTGGGATTAGCACTTCACTTAGATGGTGCCCGTATCTGGAACGCACATGTTGCCTCAGGTGTTTCACTTACAGAGTATGGAAAGTATTTTGACACCATCAGCGTCTGTCTTTCAAAAGGATTAGGCGCACCAGTTGGCTCAGTAATGCTTTCTACTAAGGATCGTGTTGCCAAGGCTCGTGTGTGGCGCAAACGATATGGCGCCGGCATGCGCCAGATTGGTTTGCTGGCAGCCGGTGCTCACTACGCACTAGATAACAACATTGATCGCTTGGCAGAAGATCATCGACGTGCACAAGAGCTTGCAAAAGCAATCGCTGCTATTGATTCTTCATTGATTGATCCAACAACAGTTCACACAAATATCGTTGGATTAGATCTTGCAGCACTTCCGATTACTGCCGCAGAGCTTGCTCAGCGTTGCCGTGATGCTGGTTTATGGATTAGTGCACTTGGTCCTAAGTATGCGCGTTTAGTCACGCATTTAGATTTTGATGATGCTCAGTGTCATGAAGCCATTGAAATCTTAAAGAAAGCCCTCGTGGCTTAAGAGCCACTGCTTCTTATCAACACCATAAGCATAATTTCCTAACGCTCCCCCAGTTTTAACAACACGGTGGCACGGAACAACAAGCATGATTGCATTGTTTGCACATGCACTACCCGCTGCACGAACAGCTGCTGGTGAGCCGGCTTTTTCAGCCAAATCTGAATATGACCAAGTCTTTCCAGGTGCAATCTTTCGCATGGTTTTCCAGGCGGCTTGTGAAAATGCTGCTCCTGGTTGTCTAACGTGAATGCCGTTGAGCGCAGTTAAATCACCATCAAAGTAATCGTTGATGAGATCTGAAATAACTGGCATTGATTTAACGATCTTCACGTCCCGGCCTGCTTTAAAAGCTGAAACTGTAGAAAGGTTTGCTCCGATCAAAATCTGATCATCGGCCAAAAGATTAAGGGTGCCAATAGGGGTCTTGTGAGAGGTAATTAAAAGCGGCACTGTCCAAAATTAGCGATCGCGCAACATTTCAGCAACTAAGAATGCGAGTTCTAGAGATTGCGCATGGTTTAGGCGAGGATCACACGCTGTTTCATACCGTGAAGCCAAGTCCTCGTGTGAGATCTCTTCGCCACCACCAACACACTCGGTGACATCATCGCCGGTAAGTTCGATGTGGACTCCGCCTGGATGTGTGCCTAGTGCCTTGTGAACTTCAAAGAATCCCTTTACTTCATCCATAACATCATCAAAGCTGCGGGTCTTATAGCCCGTAGGTGCTTCATAAGTATTGCCGTGCATTGGATCGCACACCCACAACACCTTTGCACCAGACTTTGTCACACCATCAACTAGTGCAGGCAAGAGTTGGCGAATGTTCTTTGCACCCATGCGTGTAATAAAAGTGATGCGTCCTGGCTCACGGTTTGGATCTAGCTTGTCGATTAGGGCAAGTGCATCTTCAACTGTGGACTTAGGTCCTAGCTTGATACCAATTGGATTGCGCACCTTTGATGCAAAATCAACGTGGGCGCCATCGAGCTGACGTGTGCGCTCACCGATCCAAATGAAGTGGCCCGAGACATCGTAGGCATCACCTGTGCGTGAATCAATACGAGTTAACGCCTTTTCATACTCCATGATGAGCGCTTCGTGGCTTGAGAAGAAATCTACAGATTTAAAACTTGCAGGATCCACGCCAGCAGACTTCATGAATGCAAGGGCGCGACCAATTTCATTAGCCATTTGTTCATATCGCTCGCCGACTTTGGAATCACGAATAAATCCCTTGTTCCACTCATGAACCTGGCGAAGATCTGCAAAACCACCTTGGGTAAAAGCACGGACCAAGTTAAGGGTTGCAGCAGAAGTGTTATAGACGCGCACTAAACGTTGTGGATCTGGAGTACGAGAAGCCTCGTTGAACTCAATATCGTTAACAGCATCTCCGCGGTATGCAGGAAGTGTTACATCACCGCGAGTTTCAAAGTCATTAGAACGTGGCTTTGCAAACTGACCGGCCATGCGACCAACCTTGATAACCGGCAAGCTTGAGTAGTACTGCAATACAGCTGCCATCTGCAAAATTGTTTTAATGCGGTTTCGGATTGAATCAGCTGTTGCTGCTGCAAATGTTTCTGCGCAGTCTCCGCCTTGTAACCAAAAAGCTTTTCCTTCGGCAGCCAGAGCAATACGAGCCTTTAGATCATCACATTCACCAGCAAAGACAAGTGGTGGCAACGCTTTAAGTTGTGCCACCGCAGCTTTAACTGCTTCGCCCTCTGGTCCACCTGGCCAAGTTGGTTGCTGGGCAGCAACAAGTCCAGGTGTGAACAGAGAGTTTAAGTTTGTGCTCATCGGACAAGTGTAGAGAGTTCGAAAGTAATCGCGCGAGGCAATTAACCGAAGAAGATCTCTACCTCCTTGTATAGCTCTAGAGGAACAGTCTTTAGCTTCTCAGTTGCTGATGCCAATGGCACACGGGCAATGTTTGTGCCGTGAAGAGCAACCATCTTGCCCCAGTCACCTTCGTGAGCGGCGGTAATTGCGTGCAAACCGAAGCGAGTAGCAAGAACACGGTCAAATGCTGTTGGAGTACCACCACGTTGGATGTGCCCCAAGACAGATGTGCGTGCTTCCTTGCCAGTTCTCTCTTCAATCTGACCTGCTAGCCAATCACCAATACCTGAGAGCTTTACATGGCCAAATGAATCAAGAGTTTGATCCTTAACAACCATGTCACCATCCTGAGGAATCGCACCTTCTGCAATAACGATGATGGGTGAGTAGTGAGACTTGAAACGAGATTCAACCCACTCGCACACCTTTTCAACAGAGAACTTCTGCTCTGGAATCAAAATACATGTCGCACCGCCTGCAAGTCCTGAGTGCAAAGCAATCCAACCTGCGTGACGGCCCATAACCTCAACGATCAATGCACGGTGATGTGATTCAGCAGTTGTGTGAAGGCGATCAATCGCCTCTACTGCAATGTTGACTGCGGTATCAAAACCAAAGGTGTAATCGGTGTTGTTAAGATCGTTATCAATTGTCTTTGGAACACCGATCACCTTGACACCAAGTGCGTCTAGCTTGGTTGCAACACCCAATGTGTCTTCGCCGCCGATTGCGATCAATGCATCGATTCCAGCCTTTTCCAGATTTTCCTTAATCTTCTCTACGCCACCCTCGATCTTAAATGGGTTAGTACGTGATGATCCAAGAATCGTTCCACCGCGAGGCAAGATGCCGCGGGTTGTTTCAACATTTAAAGGCATGGTGAGACCCTCTAGAGGTCCCTTCCATCCATCACGGAATCCAACAAACTCGTGACCGTACTCTTTAACACCCTTGCGAACTACCGCGCGAATAACTGCATTAAGACCAGGGCAATCGCCGCCGCCAGTGAGGACACCAATACGCATGATTTACTCCAACAATTTTATTGTTTGATTAAGTGGCTCAAAATTTCCGCCACCTGTGGTCAACGCTGACTGGAACAGTCTAGCCTTCCCCCATGGCTAATCGACAACTCATCGCGGGCGTGGATTCTTCGACTCAATCTGTAAAGGTCGTTATTCGTGACGCCAATACAGGCGAACTTGTGCGCCAGGGGCGCGCATCCCACCCGGACGGTACCGAGGTCGATCCCAAGCATTGGCTGAGTGCATTAAATACAGCCATATCTGAAGCTGGCAATTTAGATGATGTTGAAGCAATTTCAATTGCAGGTCAACAACACGGAATGGTCGCACTAGATAGTAATGGCGAAGTTATTCGCCCCGCACTTTTGTGGAATGACACACGCTCTGCGAAAGAGGCAGATGATTTAAATGCAGAAGTAGGTGGCGACGCCGAAATGGCGCGCAAGGTTGGCTCTAAATTAGTTGCATCATTTACCGCCTCAAAACTCCGCTGGATGGCAGATCATGAACCAGATAATGCAGCCAAGGTTGCATCCATTGCACTGCCCCATGATTGGTTGTCGTGGCAGTTACAAGGTGGAAAAAACTTTGACACTTTATTCACAGATCGAAGTGATGCATCAGGCACCGGTTACTTTGATCCCAGCACCTCTCACTACCGCGAAGACATTATTCGCTTAGCACTCAAACATGACCAAGAACTTTCATTGCCACAAATTATTGGTCCAGACAAATTTGGTGGCACAACAACATCCGGAATGCCGATTGCTGCAGGTGCTGGCGATAATGCAGGTGCTGCCCTTGGTCTGCAGGCACAACCCGGAGATGTTGTTGTTTCACTCGGAACTAGTGGAACAGCATTTGCAGTCTCTGACACACCAACGCATGATGCAAGTGGATCAGTTGCTGGATTTGCAGATGCAACTGGTCGTTATCTTCCACTTGTCTGCACATTAAATGCTGCGCGCATATTAGATGCCGCCTGTCGCATCCTTGGCAAAACCCATGATGAAGTTGCCCAGTTAGCTCTTTCTGCAAAGCCAGGTGCCAATGGATTAACACTCTTGCCTTACTTTGAAGGCGAACGAACACCAAACCGTCCCACCGCAACTGGTGTTTTTGCAGGGATGAACCTCAATAATTCAAACCCTGAAAATATTGCCCGTGCAATGGTTGAGGGAATGTTGGCTGGTTTGGCAGATGCTGTTGACGCCCTTGTCGCATTAGGTGTTGGTGTTAATCGAATTCTGCTCATTGGTGGCGCTGCGAAAAATCCAGCAGTTCCTGCTATTGCAAGTGCGCTATTTGGTCGCGAAGTTTTGGTACCACCTGCCGGTGAATATGTTGCTGATGGCGCTGCCAAGCAAGCAGCATGGGCGCTTCTTGGTAGGCTACCAACTTGGGATTTAGGTGAAGTTTCACATCACAAGAGTGAAGCAACACCAGAAGTCATGATGAGATACCGCGAATTAAAAAATAATACGCAGAACTGGTGATTAAACCGTAATGACACGTAAATCCTTGTTTCACTTTGCCTTAGTTGGCCTGCTCTGGGGAATCCCATATTTACTGATGAAGGTTGCCGTTGAAGATTTCCCTCCTGCAGCTGTAGTTGCAGGTCGCACATTAATCGGTGCCTCTATTTTGATTCCTATCGCCATCTACCGCAAGAAATTTGGCGGAGCGGTCCTTGGATTCAAGTACGTTGCCTTCTATGCGCTAATGGAAATGATCGGCCCTTGGATCCTCATTACTACTGCTGAGCAAAAGATAAATTCAGGGTTAGCAGGGTTACTTGTTTCAACTGTTCCGATCTTTGCCACCATTATCACCTCTCTTCGGGGTGATCATTCAGTCTGGCAGTTCAAACGCCTATTTGGAATCGTTGTGGGATTTATCGGTTTGATCCTGGTCGTTGGCATTGAAAGTTTGTCAGGCAACAGTGATCCACTATCAATTGCTATGGTGATTGTGGCATCAATGGGTTATGCCTACGCCGTAATCATGGTGACTAGTAACTTGCCACTTGTTGATGGAATTGCAATCAATGGATTAGCAATGGCAATTACAACTGTGTTTTGGGCACCGGTTGCCATAGCCCAATGGCCATCGAGTATTTCCATGGACTCAGCGTTATCTCTCATCGCATTAGGTATTTTCTCTACCGCACTAGCCTTTATCTTGTTCTTCAAGGTGATGGCTGAAATCGGACCTGCACGTAGCTCACTTGTTACCTACTTAAACACTGCAATCGCAGTTGTATTAGGTGTGATTATTCTGCGTGAACCATTAACAGTTGGAATTGTTGTGGGATTACCGTTGGTACTCGTTGGTTCATACTTGGCAAGTAAAAAAACAGCTTAAGACTTTTCGCCAAAGCCTAACTTTGCAAGCAGCTTAGGATCTTTCTGCCATTCCTTTGAAACCTTAATGTGGAGTCCAAGAAAAATCTTTGCACCCAATACACGCTCGATATCTGCGCGTGCACGAATACCAATTTCCTTTAGTCGTGCACCTTGATGGCCTAACAAAATCGCACGTTGTGTGTCTCGCTCTACGTGGATAGTTGCATGAACATCATAAAAGGGACGTGAGCCCTTTTCTTCGCGCTCACCAAACTCATCGATCGTAACAACGATGCTGTGGGGCAACTCTTCCCGAACATCTTGGAGTGCTGCTTCACGAATATATTCGCAAATTATCTGATCAATCGCTTGATCACTTGTTGTGCCTGCCGGGTAGTACTCGGGGCCGGCAGGTAGGTTCTTACCAATTAATTCATTGAGTAAATCAACTTGATCATGGATTGCAGCTGAAACGGGAATGATTTCATCCCAGGCAAACCCTTCAGCAATTTTCATAATGCCCAGCAATCTAATTGCAAGCTTTTCCTTTGCAATTAGATCTGTCTTTGTAATTACTGCAAACTTTTTAGCACCTGGGTGCTTTGCAATTTCTTGGGCGATAAATGTATCCCCCGCCCCAGATGTTTCATCAGCTGGAATACACATAATGACAATATCGACTGAATCCATACTTTGATCTACTACTTGATTAAGTCTCTGGCCCAACAATGTCTTTGGTTTATGAACACCGGGAGTATCAACAAGAACTGCTTGAAAGTTATCACCATGAACTATTCCGCGGATTGCCGTGCGAGTGGTATTGGGGTGGTGTGAGGTAATAGCAATCTTGCTACCTACTAAAGCGTTAATCAGAGTTGATTTACCAACGTTTGGGCGGCCAACAATGGCCACAAAGCCCGAACGGAAATCACTCATAGGCTTATTCTCTCATTGATTAACTCCAACAAACTCCACTGCATCTTCCACACAAGTCACTATCTCTGCAGCACGTTCTGCGATTAAGCGATGGCAACCCTGGCTAGTTGGAGAGTTGAGCTGACCTGGGATGGCCATTACTGGTCGCATGAGATCGGCGGCATCTCGCGCAGTGCGCAGGGAGCCACTTCTGTATGCGGCTTCAACAACAAGAGTTGCACAAGAAAGAGCGGCAATTAATCGATTGCGAGTTAAGAATCGATTTTGGGCAGCATGAACATATGGCATCACTTCACTGACTACTGCGCCATGTGCACTGATTGCTTTGAACAACCGTGAATTAGAGGCTGGATAATCAACCAGTACTCCTGATGCAATAACGGCAATTGTTTTGCCAAATGACTTAAGCGCTGCCACATGGGCGCAGGTATCAATTCCTAGCGCTCCCCCACTAACAACATTCCAGCCGTGATTAACAAAAGCTGTTGCAAAATCAGCTGCCATTTCTTGTCCATAGGCACTGGGTTCACGCGTGCCAACTATCGCAATTGATTTCTGGCTCAATTGCGATAAATCTCCTTTAACAATTAGACCAATAGGAGGATTTGCCAGCTGATCTACCTGCTGTGGCCACTGTAAATGATCTGGATAAATGAACTCGGAGCCACTTACCGCCACTGCAGTTTGAAGCATTTCAAAGTTTGTCTGCTCAATTTTTTGTAATAGTTTCGAGCACGATTGAGAGTTGTATTGCCCACCAAGTAAGCCTTGCAAAACCATCACTGCGCCAACGCGCTGTATCTCTTGGCTCCAACCTGTGTGGCCAGGTTCGATTGCTGAAAAGAGAGTTAAGCGTGCTTCATATTCATCTACCAAGACTTTGCTGTGAATGCTCATGGATCCAATTAATGCAGATGCCAGGGCGCAAACTCCTTCTTAGAAATTACTTGTGGATGAGTGCTGCAACATTGGCAAAAGAGGTGCGGTGCTCGGCGCATGGCCCGTGTTCATTCAGGGCTTTAGTGTGAGCGGCGGTGATATATCCCTTGTGCCCAGCAAATCCATAGAGCGGAAACTCTTTATCCATTTCGCGCATGATCCGGTCACGAGTGACCTTTGCAATCACAGACGCTGCGCTAATCGAAATTACAACCTGATCCCCCTTCCAAACAGCCAAGTTTGGAACACCTAAGCCTTCTATGGCATATCCATCTGTTAAAACATATGCAGGTTCAACATCTAAGCCCTGAACTGCTCGGCGCATTCCATCAAGATTTGCTGCATGCACACCACGTAAATCGACTTCTGCTGCAGGAACTACTACAACACTTACCGAAGCTGCAATGCTTTGGATCAATTCAAAGACTGCATCTCGCTTACTCTCTAGAATTTCCTTTGAATCACGCACCACAGCTAACTCAGGAGCAAATGGATCATGTAAGACAACGGATGCAATTACTAAGGGACCAGCACATGCACCGCGACCGGCTTCATCAACACCTGCAATCGGTGAAATTCCAGCACTTGCCAATAACTGCTCAATAACCTTCATCAGGTTACTTTTTTAATACATCCACTTTTGGCACATATGTAATATTTTTAAAGGGCCAGATGACTGCAACAACCCGGCCTGTCACTCTTGAAATTGGTACAAAGCCTTTGTTGATATCTTCTTGGTGATAGCGAGAATCAGCACTTGCACCGCGATGATCGCCCATTACCCACAACTTGCCCTTTGGTACCGTCACATCAAATTTCATCTCAGATGGCTTATTGCCGGCATAAATATATGGCTCAGTAACTTCGACATCGTTAATAGTTAAGTTGCCAGCTTTTGTGCAACACACGATGTGATCGCCTTCAACACCTATGACACGCTTAACTAAGTACTGCTTTGTTGGGTTTGGTAGAACTCCCACTGCAACAAGTGCGCTTTTAGCCTTTGAAACATACTTGTTAGTGTCGTAATCAACGATTTCAGGTAGCCAATCATCGGGATCACGGAATACAACTACATCACCACGGTTAATGGATCTTGAAATAAATGGAACCTTATTAACCGCAACACGATCTTTGATCTGCAGGGTATTTTCCATTGAGCCAGAAGGAATATAGAAAAATTGAACCACAAAAGTTTTTATGAATAGGGAAACAACCAGTGCAACAACTACCAGGATTGGGAGCTCCCTAAGGAGCGATCCCTTCTTACGCATTGAAGAGATTATTCAGCTTTTGGAGCTTCAGTTGCTTCTTCAGCAACCGCTTCAACAACTGGTGCTTCTACAACTGCTTCAGCTGGAGTTTCAACAACTGCTTCAACAACTGGCGCTTCAACAACTGGTGCCTCTACAACTGCTTCAACAACTGGCGCGGCAATCACAACTGGTTCTGGTGTAGAAAGAATTCCATCGCCGTAACCTTCAATGCCATCGCGCTTTTCGCGAATCTTTGCAGCCTTACCGCGTAGATCGCGTAGGTAGTACAGCTTGGCGCGACGTACTTCGCCCTTCTTTACTAGCTCGATCTTTTCAATAACTGGAGTGTGAACTGGGAATGTACGCTCAACGCCAACACCGTAAGAAACCTTACGGATTGTGAAAGTTTCGCGAACGCCATCGCCTTGACGACGGATAACGATTCCTTGGAAAACCTGAAGACGGCTCTTGTTACCTTCGATAACACGAACATGGACCTTGAGTTCATCACCAGCACGAAACTGTGGGATGTCTTTGCGCAGGGATACTGCATCTACGGCGTCAAGAATGTTCATATTCGGATCCTTTTGTCATTTCTATTAAGCACACGCTTTGGCGGTGCAGACTGCGTATTGTGCCACAGAGG
>JBIILL010000074.1:0-5339 GCA_044232665.1 Candidatus Planktophila sp.
AATTGATGCCGCTTACATACGCAGCCTTTGAAAAGTCTGGACGAGTCGCCCCTTAAAACGGGTAGAGTTCACCGCATGACAATCGCACCTCCATTTGGACGGCTTCTGACCGCAATGGTCACGCCCTTCAAAAAAGATGGCGCAATCGATTGGGCAGGAGTTGAGACGCTTGCAGCTCACCTAGTTGCAAATGGCCATGATGGAATCGTGGTTAACGGAACTACAGGTGAAGCCCCAACGACTAAGTCTTCTGAAAAAGAGGAGATCATCCGCGTTGTGAGAAGCACAGTGGGGTCTTCGATCAAAGTTTTATCTGGTGCGGGCGATAATGAAACTGAATACTCGATCAATCAAGCCAAGCGCACTGAAAAAGCAGGAGCAGATGGTTTGCTCGTAGTTACTCCTTATTACAACAAACCACCTCAAGCTGGAATTGAAGCTCACTTCCGTGCTGTTGCAGATGCAACTGATCTTCCAATGATGATGTATGACATTCCTGGTCGCACCGGAGTTCCAATTGAGCCAGACACAATTGTTCGACTCGCAGAACACCCTCGGATTGTTGCCCTAAAGGATGCTAAGGGAGATGTTGCATCGACTTCATGGGTGATTAAGCGTTGCGGAATTCCTGTTTATTCAGGTGATGACATTCTTAATTTGCCCCTTCTTTCAGTAGGAGCAGTTGGATTTGTATCTGTTTGCGGCCACACAGTCGGAAAAGATCTGCGTGAGTTACTAGATACTTGGTTTGCTGGAAATACAGCGCGTGCTTTAGAGATCCACCAGAAGTTACTGCCTGTCTACACAGGAACCTTCCGAACACAAGGTGCGATTCTGACAAAGGCTGCGCTTACATTAATGGGCCTACCTGGTGGCCATACTCGTCTTCCTCTAGTCGATGCTACTGATGCACAGATCGCACAACTGCGTGAAGATCTACGTGCCGGTGGTGTTGCAGTTAACTAATGAATCATCCACATCCAAATTTAAGCACTCCGCCAAAGTTAGTTGATGGTGGTTTGCGCATAGTCGCACTCGGTGGCCTGACTGAAATTGGCCGCAATATGACTGTCTTTGAATATAAGTCAAAGCTGTTAATCGTGGACTGTGGTGTCTTGTTTCCTGAAGATAATCAGCCAGGCATTGATCTAATTCTTCCTGATTTTTCTTATATCCGAGATCGCTTAGATGATGTTATCGGTATCTTTTTAACTCACGGTCACGAAGACCACATCGGCGCAGTTCCTTATCTATTGCGCGAACGCGGTGACATTGCAATTTATGGCTCTGCTTTAACCCTTGCCCTCATAACAGCAAAGTTGAAGGAACATCGCATCACTCCGCTTACACGCGAGGTTAAAGAGGGTGGTACTGAAGACATTGGTCCATTCACCTTGGAGTTTGTTGCAGTTAACCACTCGATTCCAGATGCGCTAGCTGTTGTTATCAATACAGGTGCTGGTCGGGTCTTGGCTACGGGTGATTTTAAGATGGATCAACTTCCATTGGATGGTCGCATTACAGATTTGCGAACATTTGCACGTTTAGGTGAACAAGGCGTAGATCTATTTATGGTTGATTCAACTAACGCCGATGTTCCAGGGTTTACACCGTCAGAGCGCGAAATTATGCCTGCCCTTAATCGAGTAATTTCCTCAACCAAGCGACGTGTCATCGTCGCATCATTTTCTTCACATGTCCACCGTGTGCAGCAAATCATTGATGTTGCCGCACAGCATGGTCGCAAAGTCGTGTTCATTGGGCGATCCATGGTTCGCAATATGAAGATCGCAGAGGATATGGGATATCTCAATGTTCCTGCTGATTTAGTAATCGATGCTAAAGATCTAGATCAATATGATGACAACGTTGTATTGATTTGCACTGGTTCACAAGGTGAGCCAATGGCTGCTCTGTCTCGCATGGCTAACGGTGATCACCAGATTCGAGTTGGCGAAGGCGACACAGTTATTTTGGCATCATCTCTAATTCCTGGAAATGAAAACTCTGTATTTCGCATCATTAATGAATTAACGCGCTTTGGGGCAAAGGTGGTCCATAAAGCTAACGCAATGGTTCACGTTTCTGGCCATGCTGCAGCAGGAGAGCTTCTTTATTGCTACAACATCGTCAAGCCTAAGTACGTGTTGCCAATTCACGGAGAATGGCGTCACTTGAAGGCAAACGCAGAACTTGCGATTCAATCAGGAGTTCCAAGGGAAAACACATTCATTATTGATAATGGTGTTGTCATTGACATGGTAAATCATGAAGCTGAAGTTGTTGGTGCAATCCCTGTGGGCTTTGTTTTTGTAGATGGACAGAGCATTGGCGATATAACTGAAAGTTCATTGAAAGATCGACGCATATTGGGTGAAGAAGGATTCATTTCATGTGTTGTTGTTATCGATTCTCAAAGTGGCAAGATCGTTGCAGGACCAGATATTCATGCACGTGGATTTAATGAAGATGCTGCGATGTTTGATGAGGTCAAGCTTCGTATTGAAAAAGCCCTTGCTGCAGCGGTAGTTGATGGAATCAATGGAACCCATCAGTTATCTCAAATAGTGCGAAAGACAATAGGTGGATGGGTTGGGGGAGAGCATCGGCGAAAGCCGATGATTGTCCCTGTCGTTATTGAAGTTTAAAGCGCGGCGCGCCTAGTAGGTTCCAATTTGTTAACCCTTTACGATCGGTCGTGTGGCTAAAAGAAAAAAAGCACAATCCAAGACAGGTGCAGTAGGCGGAGCACTTGGTCGTGGAGTTGGTGCAACATGGAGGTTTATCGCCAAGTCACTTGGTAAGAGCGTTCGATTTATTGCGCGAGGTGCCAGAGATTTAGATCCAGCACATCAGCGAGACGGAATCGCATTTCTAATATTAATTCTTGCTTTGATTGCAACGGCCGGAACCTGGTTTCACTCTGACAATCTTGTAGGTCGAGCGGTTTACTCATTTATATATGGTGGATTTGGTCGGATTGGTTTTATTTCTCCCCTTGTTCTCATTTACTTCGCATTTAGATTATTTCGTGTACCCGAAGATTCTAAGGCGACGGGGCGAATCATTATTGGCACACTGGCACTTGCAGTGTCATCAACTGGGCTAGCTCATCTATTTAATGGTTCAGTTGGAACAGGTGCCACTGCAATGCGCGAGGGTGGTGGATGGTTAGGCTATGGAGTTACTGAGCCTTTAGTCGGATTAATGACATCGGTACTTGCCTATCCTGTTTTATTTATTATTTTCTTATTTGGATTATTGGTAATTACAGCAACACCTGTCTCTGAGATTCTGACTCGCATCGCAACATCTAGTAAATGGCTCTGGTCCAAGCGGCCTGAGCGAGCAGAGCGCGTGGAGCGAGATTTTGAGATTACAGATACACCAGCCTTTGATACACCGGTCGTAGCTGCATGGAATGAACCAGAAGAGGATGAAGAAGAACTAGACGAGGAAAGCTTTGATGAAGAGTTCACCGTCCCAGTGCCTGTTTCTCCAGTTGCTTATGCCAATGAAAACACAGTCGCAGCAAAGCGCCCAGAACAATTGTTGTTATCAGCAGATGCTATTTACGAACTTCCAGGTGCAGACTTGTTGCGAGCAGGACCTGCAGCCAAAGCCAAGAGCAAGGCAAACGAGGTAGTTGTTGCTGCATTAACTGAAGTCTTTTTGCAGTTTGAAATTGATGCACAAGTAACTGGTTTCATGCGCGGACCAACTGTTACAAGGTATGAAGTGGAGCTCGGTAACGCAGTAAAGGTCGAGCGAATTACAGCCCTTGCTAAGAATATCTCTTACGCTGTCGCTAGTAGCGATGTTCGTATCCTCTCTCCCATTCCTGGAAAATCTGCAGTCGGAATTGAAATCCCAAATGCGGATCGAGAGATAGTCGCTTTAGGTGATGTTTTGCGCTCATCTGTCGCAGGCCAAGATTTACATCCCATGCTTGTTGCTTTGGGCAAGGATGTTGAAGGTAACTATGTGTGTGCAAATCTTGCCAAGATGCCTCACCTTTTAGTTGCCGGTGCAACTGGTGCCGGTAAATCATCAATGATTAACGCAATGATTACCTCGATTTTAATGCGTGCTACTCCAGATGATGTTCGCCTAGTTCTTATTGACCCAAAGCGTGTAGAGCTAAACGCCTATGAAGGCATACCTCATCTTATTACTCCAATTATTACTAATCCCAAGAAGGCTGCAGATGCTTTAACGTGGGTAGTGCGTGAAATGGATCTTCGTTACGAGGATTTATCTACCTTTGGTTTCAGACACATCGATGATTTCAATAAGGCGGTGCGAGCAGGAAAGGTGCTTCCACCTGCTGGCAGTGATCGCGTCATTGAGCCCTATCCATATCTACTCGTCATCATTGATGAGCTTGCAGATTTGATGATGGTTGCAGCAAAAGAGGTTGAAGAATCTGTTGTGCGTATTACTCAGTTGGCACGATCTGCAGGTATCCATTTAGTCCTTGCCACACAACGCCCATCAGTAGATGTTGTAACTGGGTTAATTAAGGCCAATGTTCCATCTCGTCTTTCATTTGCAACAAGCTCACTTGCCGATAGTCGTGTCATTTTGGATACGCCTGGTGCTGAAAAGCTAGTAGGACAGGGTGATGCGCTGTTTATTCCTATGGGTTCAAGCAGAGCGATAAGAATTCAAGGGGCATATGTATCAGAACGTGAAATTGAAGCGGTTACAACACATGTTAAAAAGCAGTTAAAACCTAGATATCGTGAGGATGTAACAGCACCTGTTAATCAAGTGAAGATGGTTGATAAGGAAATCGGTGATGATCTTGATATTTTGTGCCAAGCTGTTGAACTTGTCGTTGGTACACAATTTGGCTCCACATCAATGTTGCAAAGAAAATTACGTGTTGGTTTTGCAAAAGCTGGTCGCTTAATGGATTTGATGGAGTCCCGTGGCATCGTTGGGCCATCAGAAGGCTCAAAGGCACGTACCGTTTTGGTTAAGCCCGATGAACTCGATTCTGTGCTGGCGACCCTTCGAGATTATTAATAGACGGTGAACAGATAGGGAGGTAACCCTCTTTCACCCCTAATTCTCACGCTTGTATCTATTCACCCCTGTCCGTTCTACTTTAGACTTACATCTCACCCCACCGTCAGTTTGAGGATTAGTTCATGTCTCTTGGTTCGTTGATTACGCAAGCACGCAAAAGTGCTGGGCTGAGCATTGACGATTTGTCGGCTTCTACAAATATTCGCGCTTCGCTATTGCGAGAGATGGAATCGGATTCTTTCCATAATTGCGGCGGTGAAACGTATGCTCGCGGACACATCCGTAATATTGCAACAAAGCTAGGT
>JBIILL010000075.1:0-5303 GCA_044232665.1 Candidatus Planktophila sp.
TAGGAGATTTTCCGGCTAAAGGTTATGCAAGCCACGGTGAATCCTGGTCAATGGCCATTTCACTACGTATCGGATCCTTCAATCTTTTAAAGTCTGAAGGCTCTTCCCCCATTCTTATTTTGGACGATGTGTTCGCAGAACTTGATACCTCACGTCGTATTCAATTAATGTCTGCCACACAATTAGCAGAGCAAACAATTATTACAGCAGCTGTTGAAAGTGATCTACCCGCAGAGTTGTTAACGCAAAAGTTTTATGTGACACCAGGTGTTGTGAAGAAAGGAAAGAGTTAATGACAAAGCGCGACTTAGCTCTAGATCTTTTTAAATCATTTAAGACGGGTGTGACAAGAAAACCAAACAAACCAGCACCAACAATGCGTGTTGGACAACCAGGTGACCCAGAATTAATCGGCGGAGTACTAAGTGATTTGGTTTCAGATCGCGATTGGGATTCTGGATTAGCTGAAGGAAATCTTTTTGTTAACTGGAAAAAAATTGTCGGTGATGAAATCTCAGAACACGCACTACCAATTTCAATTTTAGAAAATGTATTAACAATTCAAAGCTCTTCAACTGCTTGGGCCACACAATTACAATTAATTTCAAATGATCTATTGGCAACGATCCAGAAAGATGTCACTGGGGTGCTTATTGAGCGCCTTGTGATCATTGGGCCTCAGACCCCAACCTGGAAGAAGGGGATCCGCACCATCCGTAACGCTCGCGGCCCCCGTGACACCTACAACTAGATCTAACCCACTAGATCCCCTCAACTCCACGCTCAAAGTTCGGCTATGCCCGCCCACAGGGCTTTTCTCGGCTATTTATTATCGCCATTTATGACTAGGATAAGGCCATTCCGAGAGGTCTATCCTCTCCACGAGCCTTCAGGGCTGATTTAACCGATTTTCTAGGAAAGGGGTTGCCATGGCTGAGAGCTCCTATAACGCCAGCAACATCACCGTCCTAGAAGGCCTAGAGGCTGTTCGCAAGCGCCCAGGAATGTATATCGGCTCCACCGGAGAGCGCGGCCTTCACCACCTGGTCTATGAAGTCGTCGATAACTCAGTAGATGAAGCCCTGGCCGGGCATTGCACTGAAATCAACATAACTCTTTTGGCTGATGGTGGCGTTGAAGTAATCGATAACGGTCGCGGAATCCCAGTTGATATCCACCCAGTTGAAAAGAAACCAGCACTTGAAGTTGTTCTCACAGTTCTACACGCTGGTGGAAAGTTCGGCGACAGTGGTTACTCAGTATCTGGTGGACTACACGGTGTTGGTATCTCTGTTGTTAACGCACTTAGTACAGATCTTTCAGTGATTGTTCAACGCGATGGAAGCTTTTGGTATCAAGAGTACAAACTTGGTGTTCCAGTGGCACCAGTGCGCAAAGGCGATGCATCGGCAAAGTCTGGAACAACTGTTCAATTCTGGCCATCTAAGGAAATCTTTGAAACTACAGATTTTTCTTTCGAAGTTTTATCAACTCGTTTTCGCGAAATGGCGTTTCTTAATAAAGGCTTAATTTTAACTCTTACCGATATGCGCAACGGGCATGTTGATGAAAAGGGTGAGCAGCTAAGAGTTCGCTACGAGTATGACGGCGGTATTGCAGATTTTGTTAAGCACCTCAATTCAACCCGCGGTGAAACGCACAAATCAATTATTTCCTTTGCATCAGAGGATAAAAAGAACAAGATTTCACTTGAAGTATCAATGCAATGGAACGCAGGTTTTTCTGAATCTGTTTATACATTTGCAAACACAATTCACACCCATGAAGGTGGCTCCCATGAAGAGGGTTTCCGCACCGCGCTAACTTCAATTGTTAATAAATTTGGTGAAGAACAAGGGTTTATTCGCAAGAAGGAAGATCGCCTAACAGGTGATGATGTTCGTGAAGGTTTAACTGCCATTGTTTCTATCAAACTGGTAGACCCACAGTTTGAGGGTCAAACAAAAACAAAACTTGGTAACTCTGAAGCAAAAACATTTACACAAAAAATTGTTAATGAAGAATTAACAAGTTGGTTTGAGCAAAACCCTGCAGAAGGTAAAGAGATTGTTCGTAAGAGCATTGATGCAGCTGCAGCTCGTGTTGCAGCCCGCAAAGCACGCGATCTAAGCCGCAATCGCAAAGGATTACTTGAAGGTCGCGGAATGCCAGGCAAGTTAGCTGATTGTCAGTGGACTGATCCTGCAAAGTGCGAGCTCTACATTGTTGAAGGTGACTCCGCAGGTGGTTCTACAAAAGGTGGCCGTGATTCACGCAATCAAGCAGTGCTTCCTATTCGTGGAAAGATTTTAAATGTTGAAA
Organism: Candidatus Planktophila sp.; assembly: GCA_044232665.1. Lineage (GTDB taxonomy): Bacteria > Actinomycetota > Actinomycetes > Nanopelagicales > Nanopelagicaceae > Planktophila. The sequence continues at coordinate 2,323 of JBIILL010000075.1, forward strand.
AAGCACGTATTGACCGCGTTCTACAAAACAACGAAGTTCAAGCGTTAATTACCGCACTTGGTACTGGTGTTCACGATGATTTTGATATCGACAAGCTGCGCTACCACAAGATTATTTTGATGGCAGATGCTGACGTCGATGGACAACACATCCGCACACTTCTTTTAACTTTATTATTCCGCTTTATGCGCCCACTAATCGAACACGGTTTTGTTTACTTCGCACAACCACCACTCTATAAATTGAAGTGGGCTGGCAAAGAACCTGTTGAGTATGCATTTAGTGATCGTGAACGAGATGGCATGATTGAACTTGGTGTTGCTGCAGGAAAGCGTCTTCCAAAAGATGATGGAATTCAGCGCTTCAAAGGTTTGGGTGAGATGCCAGCAAAAGAGTTATGGGATACAACTATGGATCCAGAGCATCGCGTTTTAGTGCGTGTCACATTAGATGATGCTGCAGCTGCAGATGATTTGTTCTCAGTGCTTATGGGTGAAGATGTTGAAAAGCGCCGCGCGTTTATTCAGCGCAATGCTAAAGATGTTAGGTTCTTAGATATCTAATGGATGAGTTAAACCCAAAAAACCTCGAAAACTTTGACAAGATCGAAACAGTTGATCTTCAAGTTGAAATGGCACGTTCATATCTTGACTATGCGATGTCAGTTATCGTCGGTCGTGCGCTGCCAGATGTTCGAGATGGTTTAAAACCAGTTCATCGACGTGTTTTGTATGCGATGTATGACGCTGGCTATCGCCCAGATAAGGGTTACTACAAGTCTTCCCGCATTGTTGGTGACGTTATGGGTAATTACCACCCACACGGTGACACTGCGATTTATGACTCTGTAGTGCGTTTGGCTCAACACTGGTCACTTCGCTACTTATTGATTGATGGAAACGGAAACTTTGGTTCTCCAGGAAATGATCCAGCTGCAGCAATGCGTTATACCGAGGCACGTTTATCTCCTATTGCTATGGAGATGATGCGGGATATTGACGAGGACACAGTTAATTTCATCCCCAATTATGACGGCCGCTCACAAGAACCAACAGTTCTACCAAGCCGCCTACCAAACCTTTTAGTTAACGGCTCTGCCGGTATCGCAGTTGGAATGGCAACAAATATTCCACCGCATAACCTGCGTGAAATTGGCGAGGCTGTTATTTACTCTCTTGAACATCCAGAAATGAAGCAAGAAGAGTTGCTCAACGAGTTAATTAAAATTGTTAAAGGTCCTGACTTTCCAACAAAGGCGCTAATTGTTGGGCGTACAGGAATTGAAGAGGCATATCGCACAGGACGTGGATCAATCACAATGCGCGCAGTTGTTCAGGTTGAAGAGATTAACAAGCGCACATGCCTTGTAATTAGTGAATTGCCATACCAAGTTAACCCTGACAACCTCGCATTGAAAATTGCTGAACTTGTTAAAGATGGAAAAATCAAGGGCATCGCAGATGTTCGAGATGAAGGTAATGAGCGCCTCGGCCAACGTCTTGTAATTGTGTTACAGCAATCTGCAATTCCGAAGGTCATCCTCAACAACCTCTACAAGCAAACACAGTTGCAGGACACATTTGGTGCAAACATGTTGGCACTTGTTGATGGCGTGCCTCGTACATTACGTCTTGATGAATTTATTCGTTACTACATCGAACACCAGGTAGAAGTAATTGTCCGTCGCACTAAGTACCGCTTAGCGGAAAAAGAAAAGCGCGCCCATATCTTGCAGGGCTATCTCAAGGCACTAGATGCTTTAGATGCTGTTATTGCCTTGATCCGCGCATCAACAACACCTGAAGAAGCCCGCACAGGCTTGATGAAACTGCTCAGTGTCGATGAGATTCAAGCTAACGCTATTTTGGATATGCAACTGCGCCGTATTGCTGCGTTGGAGCGTCAAAAGATTAATGATGAGTACGACGGTTTAATGGCTGACATTGTTGAACTCAACAAGATCCTTGTGAGCCCAGAGCGCCAACGCGAAATTGTTAAGACAGAGCTTGCAGAATTGGTTGCAAAGTATGGCGATGAGCGTCGCACGCAGATTGTTGCAAGCGAGGGTGATTTCAGCGCTGAAGATTTAATTCCAGACCAAGATGTTGTTGTGACAATTACCCGCGGTGGTTACTCAAAGCGCACCATGGCTGATCTGTATCGATCACAACGACGTGGTGGTCGCGGTGTTAAGGGTGCGGCGTTAAAGGAAGATGATGTTGTAGATCATTTCTTTGTCGCATCAACTCACGATTGGTTGTTATTCTTCACAAACCAAGGTCGTGTGTATCGCTCAAAGGTTCATGAACTACCAGATGCTGGACGTGATGCACGTGGACAACATGTTGCCAACCTGATGGCATTTAAACCAGATGAGAAAATTGCCGAAGTTTTGTCATTAAAGGATTACACAATTTCTCCATTCCTAGTTCTTGCAACTCGTAATGGATTAGTTAAGAAAACACCTTTGGTTGAATACGACTCTCCTCGCACCGGTGGCTTAATTGCAATTACATTAAAACCTGGCGATGAAGTTGTTTCAGCATCATTGATCAACACAGATGATGAATTATTATTAGTATCAACAAAGGGAATGTCTCTGCGCTTTACAGCAGATGATGAATCACTTCGTTCAATGGGGCGTTCAACAAGTGGTGTGATCGGAATGAAGTTCCGTGCAGATGACAACTTGCTGACAATGGCGCGCGTTAATGCAGAACAAGCAAAGGATTCATTTGTCTTTACAGCTACCGATGGTGGCTATGGCAAGAAAACTCCAATCGATGAGTATCGATTGCAGGGCCGTGGTGGCATTGGTATTAAGGCCGCCAAGATCGATGAGAATTCACGTGGATCCCTTGTTAGCGCATTGGTTTTACGTGATGAGGATGAAGTACTTGCTATTACTTCAGCTGGAACTGTCATGAGAACCCCTGCAGCAGAGGTCCGTCAGACCGGACGCGACAGCATGGGTGTGCGGT
>JBIILL010000076.1:0-5290 GCA_044232665.1 Candidatus Planktophila sp.
ATGCTTGAAAGCCCAGCACAAATTGCTGCGCGACGTGGTCGTCCATTAGAAGATGTTGCACCTGCAGCAATTATCCGCGCTTCACAGATCACGGTAGGTGCCTAATGCCACGTTTAAAAGTAACTCAGATTCGCTCGAAGGTTGGAAACAAGCCAGAGCAGCGCGACACACTTCGTTCATTGGGCCTAAAGCGCATTAACGATGTTGTTGTTAAAGAAGATCGTCCAGAAATTCGTGGCATGGTGTACGCCGTTCGCCACCTAATCAAGGTTGAGGAGGTCGAATAAAGATGACTTTAAAACTTCATCATCTTCGTCCAGCTCCAGGTGCTAAGAAAGCAAAAACTCGTAAGGGTCGCGGTGAAGCATCAAAGGGTAAGACCGCAGGTCGCGGTGGTAAGGGAACACGCGCTCGTAACACAGTTCGTGCAGGTTTCGAAGGTGGTCAGCTACCTCTCGTAATGCGCTTACCTAAGCTACGCGGTTTCAAGAATCCAGCTCGCATTGAGTACCAGGCTGTCAATGTTTCAACAATTAACGCGCTCTTTCCTAAGGGTGGCGATGTAACTGTTGCAGATTTGATCGCAAAGGGTGCTGTTCGCGACAGTTTGCCTGTAAAGGTGCTTGGAAATGGCGATATTGATGTGAAGGTGAGTGTTACTGCACACGCATTCTCATCATCTGCTGTAGACAAGATCACTGCAGCAGGCGGTAAGACCAACGTTCTTTAGTATTTACACACGATAGGGAAAGAGGAGAAGATCAATGCTTTCAGCATTTGGTATGGCCTTTAAGACACCGGAGCTCCGTAAGAAGATCTTCTTCACTCTCTCAATCATGGCCTTGTTCCGTTTTGGTTCTGTAGTTCCGACACCAGGTGTTTCTTATGCAAATGTGAAGCAGTGCTTGGCAACGGCTGAAACTGGCGGATTGTTTGGCTTGATTAACTTGTTTAGCGGTGGAGCTTTAATTCAGCTTTCTGTCTTTGCGTTGGGAATCATGCCTTACATCACCGCATCAATCATTGTGCAGCTTTTGACCGTTGTGATTCCTCGCTTTGAAGCGTTGAAAAAAGAGGGTCAATCTGGAACAGCTAAGTTAACTCAGTACACACGTTACTTAACAATTGGCTTAGCAGTCTTGCAGTCAACAGGCTTGATCGCAGTTGCTCGCACACCAGGTCGTTTGATCGCAGGTTGCGATCTTGCAATCATTCCTGACACTTCATGGCAGCGCATCATCACAATGATCGTTGTAATGACTGCTGGAACATCAGTAGTTATGTGGCTAGGTGAATTGATCACTGATCGCGGTGTTGGTAACGGTATGTCAATCTTGATCTTCACATCTATCGCAGCAGGATTCCCAAGCCAGTTGTGGTCAATCAGACTACAAAAGGGACTCTTCGCATTCTTCTTCATTTTGGCGGTGGGTGTTCTAATCGTTGCCGCGGTTGTCTTTGTTGAGCAAGCTCAACGACGTATTCCAGTGCAGTATGCAAAGCGCATGGTGGGACGTCAGGCATACGGTGGAACAAGTACCTATATTCCAATCAAGGTAAACCAGGCTGGTGTTATCCCAGTAATTTTCGCCTCATCATTGCTCTATATTCCTTCGCTAATTGTGAACTTCACAAATAGCCAAGCAGCGTGGGCAGTGTGGATTAGCCGTAACTTCGTAAATGGCGACAACATTATTTATGTTCTGACCTATGCGACTTTAATTGTTTTCTTTACCTACTTCTACGTTGCAATTACCTTCAACCCAGATGAGGTTGCAGATAACATGAAGAAGTACGGTGGTTTCGTACCTGGTATCCGTGCCGGAAAGCCAACATCTGAGTACTTGCAGTATGTGCTCTCACGCATCACAGCCCCAGGTTCTATGTATTTGGCACTTGTTGCTGTCATTCCAATCGGTGCACTTGTTCTCTTTGGAGCAACACAGAACTTCCCATTCGGTGGAACAGCAATCTTGATCGTTGTTGGTGTTGGTCTTGATACAGCAAAGCAGATCGAGTCACAGCTACAGCAGCGTTCATACGAAGGATTCCTTAAGTAAATGCGTCTCGTCCTGGTAGGTCCACCAGGTGCCGGTAAGGGAACACAAGCTCAATTCCTTGCAGCGCACTATTCAATTCCACATATTTCTACGGGAGATATTTTCCGTGCAAATTTGAAGGCTGGGACTGAACTAGGAAAGCAAGCAAAAGGGTTTATGGATCGCGGAGAACTAGTTCCAGATTCTGTAACAAATGAAATGGTTAAAGATCGCCTGACTCATGATGATGTTGCTAATGGTTTCTTGCTCGATGGATTTCCACGAAATGTCGCTCAAGCAGAGGTACTACGTGGGATTTTGGCAGATAAAAAGACACCTCTGCACGCAGTTCTAGAGTTTTCACTTGCTGATGAAGAAATCATCGCACGCCTGCTGCAACGCGCAGAGATTGAAAAGCGCGAAGATGACAAGGAAGATGTTATAAAGCGCCGCCTTGAAGTCTATGCAGAGCAAACGGCGCCAATCATCTCTTTCTATCGCAACGAAGGTTTACTGATCTCAATTAGCGCTGTCGGAAACATTGAAGACATCACAGCACATGCAATATCGGCCCTAAGCCGCCTCGCACAGTAAGTTTGTAGCCATGGCAATTCAAATCAAAACCGAAGAACAAATTAAGACCATGCGCAAAGCTGGTCTAGTTGTTGCTGAAATTCATAAAGCAATTCGCGAGGTTGTTAAGCCAGGCATGATGACAAGCGCGCTAGATGTAGTGGCAGAGGCTGTTATAAAGCGTCATGGCGCAACATCTAACTTCAAGGGATATCACGGCTTCCCAGCAACGATCTGCGTTTCAATTAATGATGAAATCGTTCATGGTATTCCTGGTGATCGTGTTATTCAAGATGGAGATGTGATCTCTTTTGATTGCGGCGCAATAGTTCAGGGCTGGCATGGGGATGCAGCATTTTCTGTTGGAGTTGGAAGAGTTGACCCTGAAGATCAAAAGATGATGGATGTGTGTGAAGAGTCGATGTGGCGGGGGATTGCAGCAGGCAAGAATGGTGCAAAGCTTTCTGATATTGGCCACGCAATCGAGGAGTACACAAAATCTCAAGGCTCATACGGAATATTGCAAGAGTACGGCGGCCATGGAATTGGCACTGAGATGCATCAAGAGCCACATGTATTAAATTTTGGAAAGCCTGGCAATGGTCCAGTGATTGTCCCTGGATTTGTTTTAGCAATTGAGCCGATGATTACTCGTGGATCTGCTCGTACTAAGGTCTTAGGTGATGATTGGACAGTTGTCTCTGCTGATAAGTCGCGTGGGTCACACTTTGAACATACCTATGCAGTGATGCCAGATGGAAAACCTTTTGTTTTAACAGCATTTGATGGCGGCAAATCAGAGCTATCTAGGCTTGGCGTTGAGGTTTCAGAACTCCTGTAATTTTCAACAATTTGTTACCTTTTTGGTACCCAAACTCCTTACAAAAGCCCCCAAAAAAGACTATTTTCTCTCTATCCCTCACCCTCGAGGGCAAGAAACTATGGAGAACTCATCGATGAGAAAAACTTCTTTTATTCGCTTAGCTGTTGCGGCAACTGCAGTTGCTCTACTAGCAAGCACAACAGTTTCAGCACAGGCTGCAATTAAGCCAGCTGCAAAAGCAACTGTTGGAGATGACTGCACCGCAGCGTCAGTTGGCAAATCTGCTAAGGGTCGCGGCGTTGATGGTACAGATTTAACTTGTATGGTTGTACCAACTGGTTCTTACAAAGGACAAAATAAGTGGTGGTACAAAGATGTAAAAGCACTAAAGAATATGGACTGGACTATTCCAGCAAACCCAGGTGGATACTCACTAACAAGTAATGCAATCAGCGACACACTAAAGGCTGAAGGCTTGCTTGACAATTACACCTCAACATTTAAGCCAGGTGCTGGTGGAGCTGTTGGACTCGGCGCATTCCAAGAAATTAAGGGAAAGCCAGAATCAGTATTGGTTACTGGAATTGCAATGACTGGTGGACTTTATTCAAACAAGTCACCTCTCAATCTTCTAGCCTCAACTCCAGTTGCAAAGGTTCTTCGTGAATACGATGCGATTGTTGTTCCAGCTAACTCTAAGTACCGCACACTCAAGCAATTGATGGATGACCTAGTTGCTAAACCAAACAGCGTTGCAATCGCTGGTGGTAGCAAGGGTGGAATTGACCATCAGGTTATTGGTTTGCTTGCACAAAAGGCATCAATTGATCCAACTAAGTTGAACTACGTTGTGTTCTCTGGTGGACCAGAAGTTATTACCTCTGTTCTCAGCGGATCAACACAAGTTGGTATCTCAGGTTCATCTGAGTTCAATGCATTTGTTTCTTCAGGCAAGCTACGCGTGCTTGGTGTTTCATCGTCAAAGGCACTTCCAGGATTCAAGGGCAAGACCTTTGTTTCACAGGGATATGACCTTGTCTACGGAAACTGGCGCGGAATCATGGCACCAGCAGATCTTCCAAAGGCTGATTACCTCAACCTGATCAAGGTTATTGACATCATGCATGTCTCACCTTCATGGCAGGCACAGTTGAAGAAGAACAACTGGGACAACGAATTCGCTGCAGGAACAGCTTTCAAGACATTCCTTGAGAAGCACATTCCAGAAATCAATACAGTGATGAAGGGTCTAGGAATCTAGTTGATTCTTAACAAAGTAACTAAGCACGGAAAGGGGGAGCTGGTATTTGCCAGCTCCTTCTTCCTGCTGGGTATTTTTGTTGCATGGAACACCAAAGGTATGGATATCCCACAAGACAACTCAATTGTTAGCCCACAAACATTTCCATACATGGTTGCAGCATTTGCAACTCTGGTCGGATTGGGATTAATAGTCAGTGTTTTGCGTGGAAATCATGGAACGCCAGATGGAGATGAACCTGGTGATGCATTTACACCATTGAATTTAAAGACGATGGCAATTGTCGCCACCGCTATTGGACTACATGTAATTTTGCTTGAGATCGCTGGATATGTAATAGCAGCCACCGTTTGCTTCTGGGGCGTGGCATACGCCTTTGGGTCTCGCAAAATTCTTAAAGATTTTTGTATTAGCGCAGTATTTGCGCTAATTGTTTATTTCTCATTTAGCAAAGGTTTAAATATCAATTTACCTTCAGGTTTCTTTGAAGGGATTCTTAGCAATGGGAAATAATTTTGCAATGCTAATGGATGGTTTCCAAACCGTCTTTACGCCAACTAATTTAATGTTTGGCCTATTAGGAACTTTTCTGGG
>JBIILL010000077.1:0-5284 GCA_044232665.1 Candidatus Planktophila sp.
GAGAACAACATTTCGTCCACGAGGTCCAAGGGTTACCTTGACCGCATCGGCCAAGATATTCATGCCGCGCTCTAATCCGCGACGTGCTTCTTCATTAAAGGCAATCTGCTTTGCCATGAGTTTTACTCCTTGTGTTAGTCCTTCTTGGTCGGGGGCTTTATCACTCGCACCCCGAGAGTGCTAACGCCAAATCTAGAGCCTTTGATTGGTAGGTGCAAAACGAGGGGTCTAGCGGGCCACGCGAGTAGCCATACGGGCCTCGCGTAGGCGGCGAAGGCGCTTAACTAGCATCGGTGAGGCAGCTAGAGCGTCGTCGCGGTCGATCAGATCGTTCAGTAATTGGTAATAACGAGGAGCGCTCAGCTCGAAAAGATCCTTGATTGCCGCCTCTTTTGCCCCTGCATAGCGCCACCAGTTGCCCTCAAATTCAAGGATGCGAACTTCGAGGTCACTGAGCCCAGTGTTGATTGCAGACTCTTCTTGCGCAGACATGGGTTAAATCTTACGTCAGCACACGCTCAAAGTGTGGGAACTTCGGAGAAGGAGTTTCAGTATTAATTTATGCATTGATTCTAGCCTTCTTCACAATATTTCTAATCATTGTTGGAAAAACAAATAGGTGTAGCGGTGAGATCGCATACCAATACAGCTGGCCACCTAATCCACGTGGATTAAATGTTGCCTCTTGCACAATCTTTGTCTTTCCATTTTCTCGGGTAACTGTAAATTCCAGCCACGCCTTGCCGGGCAGAACCATTTCGGCATACAACTTTAATCTGCGACCAGCTTCTAACTCTTCTACTCGCCAAAAATCTAAACTTTCTCCAACACGTAAGAAATCTGGATCGCGACGACCGCGACGCAAACCAACACCGCCCACTAAGAAGCGATCTAAAACTCCACGTGCCCACCATAAGAAATCTGAACCAAACCAACCATTAACGCCGCCAATGCGTTCAACCTGTCGCCACACCTGCTCTGCAGGAACATCTGTGATCTTTACGCGATGATCGCGCAAAACCATTTCACCAGCCCAATCAGGATCTCCTTGTGCTTTTTGCCATGGAGCAGTTGGCATAGTTGCATCAGACCAACGTGTCTCCACGTTATGTGTAGTGATCTTTGATAACGCTAGTGAAATAGCTGTCTCAACATCAATTAATCCTTCAGCAGGCTTTGGAATAAGTGCATCAATACTTTTTGCAGGATCGGCAACAACCTCACTAATGAGTGAACCAACAAGTGGTCGAGCAAGGGCGGTTGGAACTGGTGTGACTAAACCAATCCACAAACTAGACAGTCCTGGCGTAAGAACTGGCACTCTGATGATCCAGCGCTTCTTTAGTCCAGATAACTTTGCAAACTTTTGCATCATGTCCGCATAGGACAAGACTTCTGGCCCACCAATATCAAAGACTTTATTTACTGGCTTCTCTAAATGCGCCGCACCCTTTAAATAATACAAGACATCGCGGATTGCAATTGGGTGGGTTTTATTCATTACCCACTTAGGAGTGGTCATAATCGGAAGTCGGTGGGTCAAATGGCGTAGCATTTCAAAGCTGGCAGAGCCAGACCCAATAATTATTCCTGCGCGCAGCTCAAGGACCGCAACAGATGTAGTGGCAAGTGAGCTGCCAGTCATCGCACGAGATGCCAAGTGCTTACTTATGTTCACATCATTTGCGATGCCACCCAAGTAAATAATTTGGGAGACGCCAGCTTGTTCTGCGGCCTTCGCAAAATTGCGAGCCATTTCTCTTTCAATTTCATCAAAGTTTGGGCCCAAATTAATTGAGTGCAATAAATAAAAAGCGGTGTGAATACCTTCTAGGGCTCTTTGTAGATCGCCAAAGTTCTCGGCGCTGCCCTCGCAGATGTCGACCTGATTTGCCCATGGCTGGCCCATAATTTTCTGCTTATCGCGCACTAAAATTCGAACATCTTCTTTTTCATCAATAAGTGCGCGAACTAATCGGCCACCAACATATCCAGATGCCCCTGTGACGAGGTACTTACGGTCTCCATTATGCGAGTTCATGCTGGCAAGCCTAGACTTAACCCATGCAAAAGGCACTCCAAAAACCACGAGTAGTAATTTTGGGTGCCGGTTTTGGCGGATTAACTGCCGCGCGCAAGATGGCGGGATTTGCCGATGTCACTGTGGTGGATCGCCATAACTTTCAAACCTTCTTGCCTTTGTTGTATCAGGTATCAACTGCAGGGTTGGCAGCAGACCACGTCGCCCACCCGATTCGTGGGGCACTGCGCAAAACGGGTGTGCAGTTTCGTATGGGAACTCCATTATCTGTTGACCACAAAAACAATACGGTGAAGCTAGATAGCAGCGAAGTTTTAGAGTTTGACTACCTCGTGGTCGCACTCGGTTCTGCAAATGCAGATTTTGGAATTCCAGGTGTCACCGAACATGCACTGGGTATGAAGAGTGTCCACGAAGCATTGAACATTCGCGCTGAAGTACTGCGACGTTTTGAAGATCTATGCCGTTTTGAAGACGAAACTATTTTTTCAATCACCGTTGTTGGTGGCGGACCTACTGGTGTTGAGATGGCTGGTGCTTTTGCTGAATTAGTAAAAGGTCCACTAAAACACGATCAACGACATGCAGCCGCTCACATTAAAATTAATTTGATTGAAGCTGGTCCCCGAATCTTGCCAATGTTTTCTGAAAGACTTTCTGCGCACGGTAAAAAGGATCTTGAGAAACTTGGTGTGACCGTTCACTTAAATACCGCTGTTAAAGAAATTAAGCCACGCAGTATTGAAGTTAGCGATGGCAGCACAATTGCTTCAGAGGTAACAGTTTGGGCTGCTGGAGTTAAGGGTGAGCCAACAGCTGCAAAATTGAATTTGCCATTGATCAACACACGCATCGATGTTGAAAATACTTTGCAAGTTAAGAATTACCCTCACATCTTTGCAATCGGTGATATCGCTGGTTTTGTTGGGGAAAATGGGCGTATGTTGCCGATGGTTGCACCAGTTGCTCTCCAGCAAGGTCGATATGTTGCCCAGCAAATTAAAAGAATTGCAGCCGGTCAAGCGCTCAAGCCATTTAAGTATCTCGACAAGGGTTCTATGGCAACCATCGGTCGCCACAAGGCAATTGTTGAAGTGAAAAACCTTCGAATGACTGGAATCCCTGCTTGGTATGCATGGTTGTGGTTGCACCTGTTTTATCTTTTAGGTGGTCGCAACAAGATTGGCACCATGGCTGACTGGACCTATAACTATTTAACATTTGATCGCGGTAACCGTCACATTATGGATTCGCAGTAATGTCAGAGTACCTAAAGATCGATGGACATGATCTCTACTGCTACGAATGGGAAAACGAAGGCGAAGCAGTTGTTTTATTACATGGCGGTATGAGTCAAACAGCACATTGGGCTTCAAATATTGTTCCTGCATTAGAGGATTACCACGTCTTTGCATACGATCGTTCATCACACGGTTTTACTTCATACCGCGAAGAAAGTATTAACTTTAAATATCAACTACGCGAAGCGATTGCCTACTTAGAAAACGTCGTGAAAGAACCTGCGCACATTGTTGGTTGGAGCGATGGCGGAATTATCGGGTTAATGGTTGCAATCCAGCGTCCAGATTTAGTGAAATCGTTAGTAGCTATTGGAGCTAACTTTCATTACGACGGCACACTGGGTGATTTTGAAATCGGTGAAATTAGTGCTGAAGACCGAGCAGAGTATGCGATTTACTCTCCTGATCCTGCAGAAACACAAGATGTGATCTACCGACGATTTATGAAGATGTGGCCTTCCGAACCAGACATTTCTATGGAAGAGATTAAGAAAATCCAGTGCCCTGTATTAGTTATGGCAGGTGATGACGATGTCATTCGTCACGCTCACACAATTGAATTATTCGAAGCTCTACCACTTGGTCAATTAGCAATTGTTCCGGGCACATCACACGGCCTGCCAAAGGAAAAGCCAGGGTTGGTTAATTTAATAATTACCGAGTTTCTTGAAGATTTAAGCTATCCGATTACCCGCATGCCAATGCGCAGAACAAATCCCGTCAGCAATCAACCGGAGTAATTTTTCCTGTCGCAACATCATAAATTGCACCACCAACAATGACATCCTTGTTTATTAATCGGTAACTTCTGACCTTCTGCACATCCTCAATCAATGCTTGTCGCTGATCTGGAACAGTTTTGAATTCAATTTCAGAGGTATCGATGCCGTGCTTAGTATCAATTTCACGGTGGATCTCAACATCATCAACTTGTGCCATTCGGCAGTTGGTGTGAGGCATGATTAAAATACGTTCAACGCCCAGTAAGTAGGTAGCCAATACCAATGTACGTAAAACGTCATCGGTTACGCGGGCACCGGCATTGCGCAAAATCTTCGCATCACCTGACTTCATACCAACTACCGACAGCGGATTTATGCGCGAATCCATGCAGGTAACAATTGCTAAACCTTTTTGGGCAACTCCTGTTAGCTCTGAATATTTAAAGGATTTGATGTACTCATCATTTGCTTCAAGGGCATCTTTAAATGAATCATGCGGAAAGGAGTTAACAGACATATCCACTCCTCCCCGGCTTTTTCCGGGGCCACCGGTCAGGATTGAAGTGACGAGCTGTGCATCACAAGTGCACTGATATTACAGTCCTTTGCGAGCCTTGGGCTAAGACGTCGGCTTGGCGACAAGAAACTTTCGCAAAAAAGAGCCAGGTAAGCCTCCGATTTAATCGAAAGCTTACCTGGCGCTTACTAATCTATAAATTTTTGGAGAGATCTACCCGACCAAAAATCTAACTATTTTACGGCTTTGCAATTGCTGCTTTCTGAGCGGCAGATAGCCCGCTGAGCACACTTGCAGACATTTTCGCTACCTGCTCTTTTGTTAGTGCACCCAGTTGAGCCGTTGACATGCTCTTAGCCTGTGCTAATTTCATTCCGGCAACAGCCTCTGGTGTCAGCAAGGCAATATCTTGTGTCGCCATTGCCTTGACTGAAGTATTCGACATTTGCCCTAACTGCGTAGGTGTCATACCTGCAAATGCTGTTGGTGGAAGTGCCTTAACTTGATCTGGTGTCATTTGTTTGAAGGCATCAGCAGGAAGTTGTCCAAGTTGCTGCGCTCCCATACCTGCCATCGCAGTTGGTGGCATTGCTTTCATTTGAGCAGCGCCCATACCTGCAAATGCTTCAGGTGCCATTGCACCAAGATCTTTGGAATCAAAGCTCTTCATCGCAGTTGGTGGTAACGCCTTCATCTGATCTGC
>JBIILL010000019.1:0-15680 GCA_044232665.1 Candidatus Planktophila sp.
GTGAAGTTTTGACCAAGTCGCACAGACTCAAGACGACCTACTGCACCTGTTAAGCGAGGCAGTATTGCTGCAATATCAATTGGATCAATTCCACTTTCATTTGCTATTGCAACTGCCATCAAGAGATTGTCGTAGTTATAGCCACCATGTAGTTGGACTTTTCCTTCAATCAAAATTCCGCCACTACCTCGAATTGCAACATGAGCACCGGCATAATCAGGTGATATCGATGCGTAATGCCAAGTGGCACTCTGATTTTGGCGAGAAACGCTCATCACCGGAAGCTCTGTTTTTGCGGCTAATTGCACACCATGAGCATCATCGATATTGATAACGGCGAGGTCTGCGAACTCAAAGGTAAATAACTTGGCTTTTGCAGCAAAGTAATCCTCCATAGTTTTATGAAAATCTAGGTGATCTTGGGAGAGGTTAGTGAAGGCAACCACTGCAAAGTGGCTGCCTCGAATGCGTTCAAGTGCAATTGCATGGCTTGAAACTTCCATCACCAGGTTGCGCATATGACGCTCGCGCATAACAGCAGATAGAGCCTGTAAATCGCTGCTCTCAGGGGTTGTGCGCTTGCTTGCAAGAGTTTCACTACCAATTCGGGTTTCAACTGTGCCGATCAATCCACTCTCACGGCCTGCTGCAGACATGATCTGGTGCAGCAAGGTAGTAACAGTTGTTTTACCGTTTGTTCCAGTTACACCGACGCTATACAAATCTCGCATTGGTTCGCTATAGAACCATGCGCTAATCACACCTGCTGCGCGGCGAGGATGGGCACTAACAATTACCGGCACGCCCTTAATCTTTGAAGCACCTTCTGCATCTGTCAGAACCGCCACAGCACCACGTGCTATTGCATCCTTTGCAAAGTCTGCGCCATGCGCTTTTTCACCAGGCAAAGCAATAAACAAATCACCCTCTTGGACATCATTGCTAGCAAGAGTCAATCCAGTGATAACAGTTGCGGCATCACCCGTGAGAGTTGCATTAGCTATTGCAGCTACCGACTCAGCGGTTCTCTTGAACTCTTCAATTGGTCTTGACACTTGCAGCCTTCTTTGCGGCAATTAATTGTTTTTCAGTTAATGGGTATGGAACAACGGCGGTTCCTGTAGGTGCGATTCCCTTTGACTGCAATACAAATGACATAACCTTTTTAAATACTGGACCACCAAGATATCCACCCCAGTGCAATCCCTTTGGATCTTGAATAGTTACTGAAATAACGTAGGCTGGATTATCAGCTGGTGCAAAACCAATGAAAGATGCGGTGTATCCGCGGTAGCAACCACATGTGTCATCGATGCGTTGGGCAGTTCCTGTTTTTCCGGCTACTCGGTAGCCAGGAATGGCTGCAGAAGGCGCTGTTCCATTGGCAGAAACCACACTCTCCATCATCAAGCGCATTTTTGCTGCAGTATCAGCGCTGATTACACGAACGCTCTCGCGGGTTGCAGATGGTGTGTAATTACCGCTGGAATCACTCTTACCAGCAATCACAGTTGGTGAGACGCGAACGCCATCATTTGCAATTGTTGCAAAGACACTTGTTGCCTGCATCGCTGTGAGGGAATAGCCCTGTCCGAAAGCCACTGTCGGCGCTGTTGTTCCAGACCAATCGGCAACCTTAGGAAGAATTCCTCGAGACTCTCCAGGAAGGCCAGAACCGGTTTTTGTACCAATGCCAAACTTTGTTAAATAATCGTAGAGCTGGTCATTTGAGAGCATTTCACCAATTTTGATTGAGCCCGTGTTACTTGATACCGCTAAAACTCCAGCTGTTGTTAAACGCTGAGTTGGATGCGGCTCATGATCATGGAAAACTTTTGTGGATCGCTTTAATGCGTAAGGGATCGTTAGAACGGTTTCTGGAGTAATTTTCTTTTCTTCCATTGCAGCAGCCAGAGTCATTACTTTTCCAGTCGAACCAGGTTCATAGACATCTAGTACCGATGGATTTCGCATTGCAACCAATGAGACCTTAGTTGTGTCATTTGGATCAAATGTTGGTGCTGTCGCATGTGCCAAGATCTGGCCAGTCTTTGGATCCATAACAATTACTGTGCCGCTCAGTGCGCGAGAAGTTTTAACTACATCTGCGATTGCTTTAGCTGCCACCCATTGAATATCGCGGTCAACTGTTAGGCGAATAGCAGTTCCTGCTTGCGCTGGAATAATTTCAGATTGTGAGCCAGGAATTTCAGCCTTATAACCATTGGCATACGAGTACTTACCTTGCTTGCCAGAGATAGTTGAATTCATGCTTGATTCAAGACCAGTTGCACCGACACCATCACGATTAACAAAACCAATAAGTGATGCGATTAGTGAACCTGATGGATACTCGCGGATGTAACTGCGCTCTGGGAAGAATCCGATGATTCGCTCTGGGCTCATCCCAGGAAACTTAGAGTTGTACTGGTCAATAGCACTTGAGAGCTTTAACCAGGTGGCAGGCTTTGCATTCTGGGCAACCATGTTCCATTTACGCTTACCTGTCAGCGCTGTTTGCACATCAAAAACACTCATATTAAGAATTGGTGCTACGAAGGCTGCAACTTTTGCTGGATCCAATATCTGGGTTTGATCCACAACGATGCTTGTTGCTGCCACGCTGCGCGCAAAGGGCACGCCATTGATATCGGTGATGTCACCGCGTGGGGCTTGAAGCGTCTTAACTTTTTCCATCTCATTAACGGCACGCTCACGATAGTTATTTGCTTGTAGCGCCTGCACCTGCACCAGACGTAGCCCAAACAAGAACATAATCACAGCCATCATAAAAATGAGGGCTCTGATTCTGTTATGTGTCAATGAGAAGTTACCCATTTTTTACTGGTACCTCTATGACAGGCTTGTCGAGAGACAAGAAGGTTGGATTCTCTGAAGGTTTCATACCAAGTTCGGTAGCAGCTCTCGCAAGTGCATCGGGGGAAGATAACTTGTCCATCTGTCGTGCAATTGCTTCGCGCTCATCACTTACTAGCTTGGCCTCAAGCTTCAAGCTAGTAAGTTCAAATGCATCTTGTGCCAGCAAGGTATTGATCAGGAGAAGTAACATGAGACCAATAACGCCAACGACAGTTACAAATGTTGCGAAGAACTTTCGATCTGCTTGCTTTCCGCTTGATATATCTGGCACAAGCTTGAGAACAACTTGTGATGACTTTTCAGCGAAAATTTCTTTTGAGCGAGTAATCGCAGGAACAAAGGCGGTCATTGCCATTACGCAGCCACCCTTTCAATCGCGCGAAGACGAACAGATTGAGAACGTGAGTTCTCTGCAAGTTCAGCATCTGTTGGTGTTTCACTACCGCGGGTAATCATCGAAAACTTGGCTGCATACTCTGGAAGCTCGAAAGGCAGATTGCGAGGAGTACCAGAAGTTGTGGAGGCAACAAATAGCTGCTTCACAATCCGGTCTTCTAGGGACTGGAATGACATAACAACTAACCGAGCGCCAACGTTTAGGAGCTCGAGGGCTGCAGGCAATGCGCGAGTTATCGTGCCTAATTCATCATTTGTTTCAATACGAAGAGCTTGGAATGTGCGCTTTGCAGGATTGCCACCAGTACGACGAGTTGCTGCTGGAATAGCCGCTTTAACCATCTCTGCCAGCTGGGTTGTTGAGTTCATTGGGGCAATTGCTCGTTGTTTCACAATTGATTCAACGATGCGAGTTGCAAACTTCTCTTCACCATATGTGCGAAGGATTCGAACCAATTGGCCTGGCTCGTATGTATTGATGATCTCCCCCGCAGTTAGTGATTGCGAGCGATCCATACGCATATCAAGAGGTGCATCGTGTGAATAAGAAAAACCGCGCTCTACTTGATCAAGTTGCATAGATGAAACACCTAGGTCAAACAAAGCGCCATCAATGTGCTTGTATCCAAATCCTGCGACAACATGTGCAATGCCATCAAAGGTCGAATGAGCGGTCTTTAAGCGATCAGCAAATGGTGCCAGGCGGGTTGTTGCCTTTGCGATTGCATCAAGGTCGCGATCAATACCAATAACTGTCAGGTGGGGGAACTTTTGTAGCAAAGCTTCTGTGTGACCACCAAGGCCCAAGGTTGCATCAACAACAACAGGGTTAACGGAGGCTGCAATTGCAGGGGACAAAAGATCGACACAGCGATCACGCATTACAGATACATGCTCTGTCGTACTAGTCATCTCTTCCCCCTTTCAGCTATTGATAGAACTAACTTTTTAACTCTCACCTCTGGTCACTGCCGGCCGACGGATCTTGGTTTAGCAACGGCACCGGGGAAGGGGTGTCGCTGCGTTCGAAGGGTCGGCAGTGGCCACAAGCGAGAGTTAGAACAAACCTGGAAAGACCTCCTCTGAAACATCAGCAAAGCTCTTTTCACGATCTGTTAAATATTCATTCCATGCACTTGCGTCCCAAATTTCAACGCGAGTATTTGCACCAATAACAACGCACTCTTTTTCTAATCCTGCATATGTGCGAAGTGATTGTGGAATCGTTACGCGACCTTGACGATCAGGAATTTCATCGTGTGCGCCAGCAAACATCACACGGCTGTAATCACGTGCTGATTTTGCAGTGACTGGCGCTTGTTTTAGCGTCTCTGTAATTACTGAAAATTCATTCGAAGGAAAAACATAAAGACAACGTTCT
The DNA here is from genome assembly GCA_044232665.1 of Candidatus Planktophila sp. Classification (GTDB taxonomy): domain Bacteria; phylum Actinomycetota; class Actinomycetes; order Nanopelagicales; family Nanopelagicaceae; genus Planktophila. Next base: position 4,658 of record JBIILL010000019.1, read on the forward strand.
TGTCCCTTAGTAATAACTAAACCTGCAGCAAGCTCTTCGCGGAATTTTGCGGGAAGTATTAAGCGACCTTTGTCATCAAGACGTGGCTCGTGGGTGCCTAGAAACATTTTCAGCGCCCCCTTCCCCAGGTTCGCTGCGGACTTTCGTGCCCGCTTAAATCCCCACTTTACTCCACTTTTCCCCTTTTTCAACCACCTTTTCCCACTTTTAGCCCATTTCCACCCCACCTCTCTCCACCCTGGGAGCATGAAAAAAGCCCCTCACATGGAGGGGCTTGAACGTGATGTACCTACGAATTAACCCTCTTGACCTCTGTTATCCCAGCGCTTTTCCATGCGATCGCTAATTGATGAGCGTGAGCGTGACTTCTTGGGAGCCTTCTTGCCGATACCAGGGGTAAAGCTAGAAATCGCGCTAATTACCCCGCTGAGTGCAATGAGAAATCCCAGAATTCCAATCGGGGTTACCTTTGAAACTAGGCCACCAAATAATGTGACAAGGCCCAAAAGTACAAGGCCGCCGCCGATCATGATTCGCTTGCGGTTGGGTGAAGCTGGACCGGCAGAGAGCGCAGAAACTAGGCGTGGATCCTCAGTTAAGAGGGCAGCCTCCATCTCATCAAGTAAGCGCTTTTCGCGATCTGAAAGTTCCATAGGCGCACAATAGAACAGATTCTGCTTGCCCGCTACTCACTTTCAGCGTCACTGGGCTTGATCAATCGTGCAGGTCTGACAGATCCATCTCCAAAACGCTCACGGGCTTTATCCATAGCCCCTTCTGCCTCGCGCCAGCCCTTTTCACGCTCGCCCAGCAGCATTTGAACAGGTGCTCCCTCACTTAAATTCTCAAGGGAAACTCCGACTAATCGCAGGCGAGCTCTTTCAATTCGTAGCCCTTGGTATAAACCCTTAACAACTTCATATACATCATGGGTGCTATCAATTGGCAATGGCAAAGTCTTAGAGCGATTAATTGTCGAAAAGTCACCGAACCTCACCTTGATGCTGATCGTCTTTGCAAACAATCCTTTATCGCGCAGGCGTGATGTGGCGCGCTCACACAAACGCAAATACTCACGCAGGATCTCTTCCGGGTTATCTAAATCAGTTGGAAATGTCTCTGCGGCGCTAATGCTTTTTTCCGCATCGTGCGGGGCAACATCTCGGTAATCCCTACCCCATGCAAGTTCATGCAAGTTCGCACCTGCTGCCTCCCCTACTGCACGAATTAAAGTTGTGCGAGGCAATTTAGCAATATCTTCTATTGTGCGAAGTCCTAATCGTTCCAGCACCTCTGCCGTCTTTGGCCCTACTCCCCACATCGCAGAAATTGGCAAGGGATGTAAAAACTCAAGAATTCGATCACTAGTTATTTCAAGCATTCCATTTGGTTTGCAATGAGTTGATGCAAGCTTTGCAATGAACTTTGATGGTGCGATACCAACAGAGCAGGTAATGCCTTCTTGTGCTTCAACCCTTGCGCGAATTGCTGTTGCTATCTCGCGACCTGTACCCAGCAATTTCTTAGCACCTGTCACATCAAGAAATGCTTCATCAACTGACACTGGCTCAACATTGGGTGTGAAGCTTTCAAAGATCTCCATAATGTGACCAGAGACCTCCTGGTAGCGGGCCATATCAACAGGTAGGAAGATTGCATGTGGTGCTAACCGGCGTGCTTGTCCCACAGGCATTGCAGAGTGAATTCCAAATTTACGTGCTTCATAGTTGGCAGCTGACACAACTCCGCGGGTGCCCATTCCGATAACAACAGCCTTGCCTTTTAACTCCGGGTTATCTTTTTCAGCCACCGATGCAAAGAATGCATCCATATCGACATGCAGAATCGTTGCCTGTGTTGGCTTGTCATCTGTTGTCATATTGCGAGCGTACTTTGTTTGGTGCTCCAACTTTCGTAGGCAGCACGTAAATCCCATGCCCCAGTGGCTCTTATGGATATTCCCCTGGCCCCAGTTCTGCGGGTTACACCCCGCACAAGCAACAATGATGTGGAGTACAAAACATTGGCGTATTCGCCCTGAACATCGGTAAAAAATGTTGAATCACTCAGTCCATATCCATCATCTAGCGTTACGAAGATGACACGTTTGCCAGAGCGCACCGGTGGTGTCTGCATCGCAACCTTGATGCCAGCAACTAACACTGATGATTGAGATCGTTGCTTTAACAAATCACTAGATCGCACAGCACCAATTGCATTAAGAAACTCTCCATAAAACTCAATCATGTGTCGGGACATATCAATACCTAGTCGATCAACTTCATACTTCACACTCTCTGCCGCGCTCATTGCAGGCAACCCGCTACTAATCAACGCTGGTGGTTCAAAACCTAAGTTCATCTGTGCGCCAGATACGGCGGCATTAGGTGATTTTTGTAGATCAGAAAAATGCAGCAGTAGATCTCGGCGATTAACATCGGCGTGCAGCACATCAAATGCACCGGTCAAGATCATGCTTTCTGTAACTGGGGTGCTAGATCCTGATCTGCGCACAAAATCGTTCAGGTCAATGTAGGGACGGCCAGCGATAATTGATTGCACCTCCCCATCACTAATTCCAGCAACAGTTGATAGCGCGATACGAATTGCATTGCCATGATCTTCAACCCGATAGACAGAATCAGATGCATTGACATCAAGGGGTGCAATTGCAATTCCCATCTGTCTAGCCTCATCAACAATTAAACGCTTCGGATACATCCCAGGATCATGGGTGAGAACCCCTGCAAGAAATGCTGCCGGGTAATGCGTTTTAAGCCAGGCAGATTGATATGTGGGAAGTGCGAAAGCTGCAGCATGTGCTTTGCAAAAACCAAAGGATGCAAAGGCGCGCAGCACATCCCAGATCTCATTGATGATTGGTAGTTCATACCCCTTGGCAGTTGCAGCTGGAAAGAACCAATCACACACCTCTTGTTGGCCAACTCGCTCACCTAAGGATCTGCGTTTTTCATCAGCCGTTGCCAATGAAACCCCGGTCATCGTTGCAATGATCTGGATAACTTGTTCATGGAAGACAACAACGCCTTCGGTGTGGGCCAAAATCTCATATAAATCAGGGTGAATTATCTGTGCAGAACTCCAACCGTGACGGGCTTTAAGAAATGGCGTGATCATGTCGCTTTTAACTGGCCCTGGTCGAAACAGTGAGATATCAATAATTAAGTCTGTGAAGTTTTTAGGAGCAAGCTTTCCCACTAGTTCGCGTTGTCCAGGGCTTTCCACCTGAAAGATTCCAAGAGTGCGTGTGGATTGAATCAACTCATAGGTTGCTACGTCATCTAATGGCACAGCATCAATATCAATTTTTTCTTCGTGGACCCGTTCGATCTCTTTCATTGAATAAGCAATTGCCGATTGCATCCGAACTCCCAACACATCTAGCTTTAACAACCCCACCGCTTCAACATCATCTTTGTCGAAGGCGACCATGGGATATCCCCCAGCACTACTCATTAGCGGCGCACGATCTAGAAAGCCACCATCAGATAAAACAATGGCACATGGATGCATGGCAAGGTGTCTGGGCAAGCCATCTAGGCGTTGTGCCATTTCAATTGTTGCAGCCATTAATGGCGCAGAAGTATTAAGGCGGCGAAGCTCTGGCAAAGATTCAAGAGTTGCTGCGATATTACGCGCACGCACATGTGGTATTGATTTTGCCAACATATCTATCTCCATACCCGGCAAACCAAGGGCAGCTCCTGCATCACGGATTGCATGGCGGGCGCGATAGGTATCAACCATTGAAACAACTGCACATCGCGATTGATTAGCAGGCGCGGCCCAATTGCTATCGCCATAGCGCTTAAAGACCATGTCATAGATTTCTAGACGTCTTGCAGATTCAACATCGATATCAATATCAGGCAACGCTCGACGCAGCGGTGAACAAAAGCGCTCCATCAGCAAACCATGTTGCATGGGTTCAACCCCTGAAATACCCAGCAGGTGACAGATCAATGAGCCCGCGCCACTGCCACGAGCTGCAACTCGGATACCAGCGTTACGGGCCATGTCTGCAATATCTGCAACTGTTAAAAAGTATGACTCATATCCAAGTGTTGCAACTGTCGCTAACTCATCATCTAAACGTGCACGGGCTTTACTGATTTGATCACTGCTGTTGTATCGCCAGTTAATGCCCGCTTCGCTTCGACTGCGCAGCAATGTGCGCATCTCTTGCGCCGTATTTACCCCCACAACGTGAGGTTCTGGCAGGTGAGCAGCCCCCAACCCAATATCTCGCTGGGGCGATAACAAAGAGCGCTCTGCCCATTCACGAGTTGTCTTTAGTAATGCTCGTGGTGTGCGCTCCCCTGCAGCTCGCGCGATTTCGGCTGCCAATGAAATCATTTCATCGCTAGATTTTAAAAAGCCTTCAGCGTTACGGCGTTCTATATGGCGATCATGCAGCGGAACTAGCTGTCGCACACAATCTAAAACATCGGCAACGGGCCCATCGGTGCGATCCTTCATGCGCACAGCGTTAGTAATAACAGCCTCTAAATCATTATCTCTCGCAAAGATTAAAGACCTAGCAGCGTGTTCAGTAGATCGTGGACCACGGCCTGCCACCAAATGTGAAACACATTCAATTGCATTATTGGCAAATAGGTCGCGGGTTTGGTTAAAGATAGATAGCGCTTGATCAAAGCGATGGTTTTGTATCGCGCTGCTAATAGGTGATTCAGGTCCATGCATCGCATAGACATTGGTGCTGTATTGGCTGAACTGTTGTAAGAAATCTAAGGTCAAAACTGGAACGCGGGTATCACTTGTCATTGTCAGCGATGTCATTAACCTACATAGCGAGCGCCATCCCCCATCACTATGTGCCAGTAATGTGATGCGACCTTTTGCCTCTCCTAGGTCAATGGCGCAATTAACTCCGATGATCGGTGCGATCCCGTAATCAACACAGCTTTGCGTAAAACGGATAGCACCAGCTAACCCATCACGATCTGTTAGTGCCAACGCTGGCATTTCAAACTCTGCTGCGCGCTGTACTAAATCGCTAGGTTGTGTTGTTCCGTATTTCAATGAATAGCCACTGGCAACATTGAGGTGAATAAAACTCATACGTTACGAATAATCCACTGACCTGTTACTTCATCACGTTCTAGTTCAAAGGTTGTTAGCGCGCCAATAGGAGCTGCCTCTACCCGCCACAAGGCACGTGCTTGATCATCAGGGCGATACTTGCCATCACTAATGCGATTCCACCAGCCACCTGCCTCGCACCATCTAGATAACACCGCATGAATGCGAAAACGTTTTCCTTTGTAGGTGAACTCAATAGGAGTTGTTGCGCCATCGATAGTGACATCAAGGGCGGGGTTAACCTGGCTGGCTGACATTTTTAAGGCTACCTTTCAAGGCTGTGGGTATTCGAACAGATGTTCGAAAAATAGCCCTTGCCACCGACAAATAGCAAGCCCGTGAGCGTGTTGAGCCTCGAGGGTCAGGGAGCCTTGGTGCCCCACACTTACCCCATGGAAATCATTGGTGGGTTGCTGGCCGGAGCCTTTATCGGTGCGGTCCTTGGATTCATCGGTGCCGGCGGGGCGATGCTTTCAGTCCCCATTCTTCTCTACATCTTTAACTTCACTCCCCAAGCTGCAACCACAGCTGCGATCGCCGTTGTCTTAAGTGCGGCCATCTCGGGTTTGCTTCCAAAAATAAAAAGCAAGGAAGTTCTGTTTAAAGAAGCCTCCATCATCTGGGCCCTGGGACTTGTCACCAATATTGGTTTTTCAATCGTGGCTCACCGCTTAAGTGATTCAGTAATCACGACGGGCTTTTCATTTGTTTTATTAACCGCAGGAACAATGATGTTGATTAAGCCAATAGCTGGCACAGAAAAGAAGGTTCCTTTCTTCTGGCTTGTAGTGATCTCGCTCGTGATCGGTTCAATGACGGGCTTATTTGGAATCGGTGGTGGCTTTCTTGCTATTCCTATCCTTGTTCTCTTCTTCAAAGTCCCTCAAGGAAAAGCTGCAGGAACATCACTTGCAATCATCGCGATCAATTCAATCACCGCATTTTTTGCTCACTACCAAAGTTGGTCTTTAGTCACTTGGACCGTGCCAATTGCTATGGCGATCTCAGCAGTTGTCATTGCTCGTTTTGCATCAATCAAGAGTGGTCAGATGAATCCAGCGCTACTTCGTAAATCATTTGCGTTCCTGCTGTACGCGGTTGCAATCTTTACTCTTGTAGAGACCTGGGTTATTGCTTAAGCGCTCGCACTGTGATGTATTTTGATTGAAGACCAACCACCATATATAGCAGTACCGGGAAGGCAAATGCCACCGGTAGCGATGTAACTTCTGCGATTAATCCAATAAGTGTTGGTCCACCAAAGTAGGCAGCAATCGCAATTAACCCAACACGAGCTAAGCCAACCGATGGTGCAATACCTGGAATAGATGCCGCTGCCAGGTTAAATGCAGGGAAAAATGGCCCCATTCCAAAACCAGCTGCACCAAAACCTAAACACACAATGATTAATCCTGCTGTTGGATGAGAATCAGAGATCGACATTCCAACAAACAAACCTATTCCCCATAATCCGCCACCAAGATAACCACCGTATTTAACGGTGTTCACATGACCCCACTTTTCAAATGCGCGATCGCCTAATAAGCGACTTACGATCATTGCCAAGGAAAAAGTTGTGGCAGCTGCAGCGTTTAAGCCTTTACCGATTCCCATGTGGTCCTGCAAAAGGATGCCGCTCCATTCATATGCGCCACCTTCAGGAATCAATGAACACATCAAGCCAATACCTAGTGCCCACAGAATCAATGACTCTTTTCCAAACAATGACACCTTTCCGGCATCTCCTTCGCCGGGTTCGCCTAAGTGCCCATCATGTTCGGCTGGCAATAAGTAATGCGCAATAAATTGATAGACAATCAAGCCAAAGATTGCAATAGCAATTAAGTTATCACGCGGTGAAACAAAGTTTGCGACCAATCCCCCAACTAAGGTCGCAGCAAATGCGCCGATACTCCAAAGCCCATGAAAACTAGACATCCAGCGCCCTTTAGTATGTTTTTCAATTTCAACTGCTTGGCCATTAATCGCAATATCCATAAATGCGACATTAAAGCCAGTTATAAACAATCCAAGAAGCAATATCTGAACATTGTCAGCTAGACCAATCACAAAGACACCAACTGGTAGTAAGAAACCAGAAATCCGAACAACTAACTTTGATGAATACATGTGGACTACACGTCCTGCTAGTTGCGCGCCAGGAATTGATCCCACGGTGCTTGCAAGGAGCACCAGACCGAACTGACCATCACTTAAGCCCAGTGCAGTCTTAATCTCCGGAATACGTGGAATCCAAGCAAGACCCAAGAATCCCAAAAAGAAAAAGCAAGCCCACACAGCATTTCGCGCTCTCAAGCCCAGTGCATATAAATCAGTAGTCATATCGTGCTGAGAGTACTTCAATAGTTCGATAATCTAGGAAGGTGGAAGGCGTAAAGGAAAAAGCTGCTGTTAAGCGGGTACTAGCCGCTTTGCACGAGCATGGACTTGAAGGTGAAGTCCACGTACTTTCAGATAGCGCCCGCACCGCACAAGAAGCAGCAACGGCTCTTGGTATTGAAGTCGGTCAGATCGCATCATCGCTGATCTTTAAACTTCCTGATGAATCACCCCTTTTGATTATTACCAGTGGGCGTCACCGCGTTGATACAGATTTAGTTGCCAAGAACTTGGGTATTGAAAAGCTTGGCCGTGTCGATGCTGATTACGTTAAGGAAAAATCAGGCTTTTCAATTGGTGGGGTTGCCCCCATCGGCTGGGTCTCACCCGCAACAATTCTTATTGATCAAGCGCTCAATGATTACGAAGTTGTGTGGGCAGCTGCTGGCCACCCCCACGCTGTTTATCCAACTAGTTTTGCAGAATTAATTGAGTGCACAGGTGCGACGCCAATGATTGTTGGGGACTAGATTTATGAAGCACAAAACTTTCGTGGCTGCAGTTTATGCTTCTTTTGCTTGGAACCTATATCTAGTTGGTGGAGTAATCCTGGGTGCTTCCTTCGCACTTGATCGCGCGGCTGGTGGTCAGTTTGAGGTTTTTCCAACTTATATACGAGTGATTTATATTTTGAATTTTGCTCTCATTGTTTATCAGGTAATGATTTTCGGTCGCTACGAATACGGCTTAGCAATAAAGCCGAAATGGATAGTTAAAGCATTTGTAATTCTCGGTATCTTAGGAATTCTTGCTAATGCAGCATCCCGTAGTGTTGATGAACGTTGGAATGTTATCCCTGCAATCATCATCACCTTTGCTTTTTATCGAATTTTGAAATCTGACACAAATAGAACAGAAGTGGGGACGTAGGCATGATCGTTGCATATTTCTGGACCATCAAACCCAGAGCCATCCCTTTCGCACTACTTGCAATGGCTCTAGATCGATTTGCATTACGAAGCTCTGCCAACGTTGGTTTCTACAAATCCTTAGGCACAGGTAAAGGTGAAACTTTCACACCGGCAGATGCCAATTCACTACGTTGGGGTTTGGTTGCACAAGTAAATGACCTTGATGCTTTTGATCAATCATCGGTTGTGAAGCGATGGCGCAAAAACAGTATTAGTGAGTTTCGCGCAGTCCTTGAGCCCATTTCATCCCATGGAAAGTGGGCCGGCAAAGAACCCTTCATCGCATCGGTGAAAGATTGGACAGGCCCAGTAGCTGCAATTACACGAGCTCGGATTAAATGGCATCAAAACTTTAGATTCTGGAGTTCAGTTCCTCCAGTGACGATTTCTCTTAAGTCAGCGCCAGGATTGATGGCTGCAATTGGCATTGGTGAAGCCCCTATTGGACTGCAAGGTACTTTTTCGTTGTGGGAGTCATCTGCTGCCATAAAGGATTTTGCATATAAAGGTGCCGCACATCAAAAGGCTATTGCCGATACAGCAACCTATAACTGGTACTCAGAAGAGCTATTTGCACGCTTTGCAGTCAAAGATATGCGCGGGAGTATTGCCTAACTACTAGTTAAAACAGGAATAGGGCAGACTTACACCTATGTCGATCCGCCATTACACCCCAAGACGCAGAGCACGTGGCGGTGCATCTCCCCTGCTAATTAAAATTATGGGCGTTGCACTTGGTGCAACTGTTTTAATGCAGATTCTTTATCCATTAGTAGATGGTGGATTTCTTGGCGTCATAACTATTGCCTCTGTTTACACAGCTGCATTTGCCATGTTTCTCCATGGCATCGCCGCATATGGCGCACGATATGCCTGGACCATGTTGGGTATCACTCTGATCTTTGGTTACTTCATTGAACAACTTGGCGTAACAACAAGCTGGCCATTTGGTGAATACACCTACTCAGATACTTTAGGTCCAAAGATCTTTTCTGTGCCGCTTGTTGTTCCTTTTGCTTGGGTAATGATTGCCCATCCATGTTTAGTTGCAGCACGCCGTATTGGTAAGTCATGGGTCTTTTTATATGGCGCACTCTTAATGATGGCGTGGGATTTATTTTTAGATCCACTGATGGTTACAGCTGGCCGTTGGACATGGGTTGTTAAAGGCACACACGTTCCTTTTCAACCTGAAGTCCCATTGTCAAATGCCTTTGGTTGGTTGCTCTCAGGAATGTTTTTAATGACAATGTTGCACTTTTTAACTCCGCGTGATCGCCGCAAGGTTGGCGGCTCTCTCATTGCTGCAGATGTTCTCTTGTTCTGGACATGGTTCTCAGGAGTTGTCGGAAATTTGTTCTTCTTTGGTCGCCCAGGCATTGCAGGTTTTTCAGGTTTAATTCTGGGCGTATTACTGACGCCTTACTTCTTTAGTCGTTGGGTCGGAAGACCGTAACTCTTACATGATCCTTTTTTTCTTACTCCCCTTAATTCTGCTCACCATCGCAGCGGTCAACTTTGTTCAGATTCGCTCACCTAAACGCACTTCAGAGCTAACCCAAAGTATTGGTGTGATCGTTCCTATGCGTAATGAGGCAGAAAATGTTGAAGGTGTGGTTGCAACTCTGGCAGCCCAAGAAGGTTTATTTCACTTCTATCTACTAGATGACAACTCAGAAGATCAAACATTTGAACTGCTGCAGCGATTTACTAAGGCTGATTCACGTTTCACGGTCATTAAAGGCGCCGTTCTAAAGGATAAGTGGATCGGCAAAACCTGGGCGCTCCAGCAACTATTTGATGCCTCCGATGAAGAGATCCTCGTATCAATAGATGCCGATGTTCGCCTCAGTAACGATGCGATCAATAAAGCGGTAACGTCTTTGAATAGCACTCGATTAAATTTTGTTTCTCCCTATCCACGTCAGATAGCACAAAGTTTTGCTGAGCGATTGGTCCAACCACTACTGCAATGGTCATGGCTCACAACCGTTCCACTTCGTTATGCCGAAAGCTCAGGACAAAAATCCATGGCTGTTGCTAATGGGCAATTCTTTGTCGTGCGACGTGCGGCACTGGCATCTATCGGCGGTTATGAATCTGTAAAGCACGCCGTAATCGATGATGTGTTCTTAGCACGTGAGTTAGTGAAAAACGGTTCTTCTGGAACAGTTATCAACGGCTCAGAGATTGCCCAAACTCGCATGTATGCATCGTGGAGTGAAATCAAGGCGGGATACGGAAAGTCATTGAACCAAGCTTTTGGATCAATTATTGGCGCAGTGTTTGTAGTGGCATTTCTGATTGCAACCTGTATTGCTCCCTTACTTCTTGGAGTACTTGGCAATCCATATGGCTGGCTTGGTTTTGCAGCCATTGTTGGTACTCGCGTGCTCAGTGCGATCAAGAGTCGCGGCAGCGTGATAGATAGTGTGTTGCATCCAATATCTGTTCTTGCACTGGTTTACCTGATTGTTTACTCATACTTAAGGCGCGGAAGTATCCAATGGAAGGGTCGCACAGTATGAAGATCGTTGTGATTGGCGCAGGCATGGGCGGTATGACCGCTGCTGCTCGTTTATCACGCG
>JBIILL010000078.1:0-5155 GCA_044232665.1 Candidatus Planktophila sp.
GTTTGATTTGATTCTCAACACCGTGAGTGCTGAATTAGAAATTGGCGACTACCTTAATTTGCTGAGACTGGACGGGACACTGGTGGTTATTGGACTACCGGGCAAGCCGTATCAGGTGCATGCAGGTGCGTTGCTCAACGGTCGACGCCGCATTGCAGGCTCAATGATCGGTGGAATTGCAGAAATGCAAGAGATGCTTAATTTCTGTGGAGAAAAATCCATCGTAAGTGATGTAGAAGTTATTAAAGCTTCCTATATAAATGAGGCGTATAAGCGGACGGTGGCAAGTGATGTTAAGTACCGCTTTGTTATCGACGCTGCAACATTCTGATCTTCTGGTTAAAGAGAATGAGCTAGCAAAGCAAAAACTGGTGCTATAGCTAGAGCGGGAAGAAGATTTCCCACAGCAACATTTTTTATGTTTAGCAATCTGAAAGAAATGCAGATAAGCATAATTCCTCCCACAATGGTCATCGCATCAACTTGATAACCATCCAAAATCTCCCCTAAACCGAAACCGATGATTGTCCAAGTAGCTTGATAGATACCAACTGGGATTGCTGAGACAGCCACGCCCCATCCAAGTGATGTTGCAAAGGCCATTGCAGCAAAAAAGTCGAGGGTACTTTTCAAGATTAGCTGGTCGATTCCGGTACCCATGCCATCACTAATGCTTCCTAATATTGCTAGGGGGCCTATTGCAAAAAGTAGCGAGGCGGCAACGAATCCTTCTACAAATGGTGAGTCACTTGATGCTTTAAATCTAATTCGTAAGTTCTCCCCCAAGGAATCCAATCGATTTTCCAACTTAAGGGCGGAACCAATTAATCCACCAATTAACAGCGAACCGAGTACGACGAGAAGTGTCCAGCCTTGAGGTAGAGCGTTGATATAACGTTCAGACCACAATGGGATTAAGGCACTTCCAGCGCCAAGAAGGGTGACTAATCCCAACACATCAGTTAATAAAGTCCTAGTGCGTGTATTCATTCGATTACCTACAAGCACCCCAAGCGAAGCACCAGATATAATTGTGAGAATATTTATGATTGTGCCTACACCAGGAAACATATGCTGATTATACTCATGCAATGTCCAACCCAATTATAGAGTTCCTACGTCCGCATAAAACCGTTCCTCTCACACCTTGGACAGGAAATTCACGATGGGATCTGGCTCCTCTTCGCACCGGAGTTCTATTTTTCGGATTATTCATTTTTGGACTCGGTGATTCCTTATTGATTCAAAGTCAGATTGGTAATGCTCCTTGGTCTGTTTTAGCTCAAGGAATTTCAAATAGTTTAGATATCACTATGGGTTGGTCAACTTTTGGAATAAGTACCCTTGTCTTGCTGCTCTGGATCCCCTTAAAGGAAAAACCTGGCTTTGGCACCTTGTCGAACATAACTCTCATAGCTATTGCAATTCAAGTCGGCGTTACGATCTTTCCAACACAAGACTCATATCTTGTTGGCATTGTGTATTGCTTAGTTGGTATCGCAATGGTTGGTATTGGTTCAGCGTTGTACATAACATGTGGACTAGGTCCTGGACCTCGTGATGGATTGATGACCGCCCTGCATAATAGAACTGGTGTCCGAATTGGCAGAGTCAGGTTAGGTATTGAAGGCACCGTCTTGGTAGCTGGTTGGCTCCTTGGCGGGACTGTCGGCCTAGGTACGCTCATGTTTGCGACACTGATCGGACAATCCATTGCCATTTCTTTGGGAGTCGTTTCAAGAGTTACCTCTAGGTAGCACATAAGATCGACTTATCTTCCCAGGGTTGTACGCCCTTCTCGTACACGGGGTCGCAAACACCCCCGTTAACAAAATTAGAAAGGCTGTAATCATGCTGGATTCATATTTCAAAATCTCAGAACGAGGATCTTCCATAGCCCAAGAGGTTAGAGGTGGACTCGTTACTTTCTTCACGATGGCATACATCGTGGCCCTCAATCCAATTATTTTGGCGTACTCACCAGATGCAAACGGACAATTCCTGTTCGGCGGCGCAGCACCTGCACCAGCGATGGTGGCGGCAACAACTGCACTGGTGGCTGGTGTCTTAACAATTCTGATGGGATCTATTGCAAACTATCCTCTTGCATTAGCAACTGGTCTTGGACTCAACACCTTCGTTGCAGTTGGTATCGCATCACAGATGACATGGGCCGCAGCTATGGGCCTTGTTGTTCTAGAAGGTCTAATCATTTTGGTACTTGTGCTGACTGGATTCCGTGTTGCGGTATTCAAGGCGGTACCGGCGCAGATTAAGATTGCAATCTCAGTCGGTATCGGTCTATTCATCGCTCTTATCGGATTAGTAGATGCCGGTTTCGTTCGTCGTACAGCAGCTGGACCAGTTCCAGTTGGTCTAGGCGTAAACGGCAATCTTGTTGGCTGGCCAACAGTTGTATTCGTTTTCGGAACACTTCTCATCATTGCGCTTATGGTCCGTAAGGTTAAGGGTGCGATCCTTATTGGAATCGCCTCAGCAACCGCTTTAGCTATCGGTATCCAGCAGGCGTTTAACATCAAACCTAATTTCACTCCAGGAAATCCACCAACCATCGTTGATGGCGGATGGCAGCTAGGTATTCCAGCTGTTCCAACAGAAATCGTTGCCGTGCCGAAGTTCGACTTCACGAGACAGTTTGATCTATTCGGAGCATTTACTCTGGATAACGTCTCACTTGTTGCCGCAATTCTTCTTCTCTTTACATTGCTACTCTCAGACTTCTTTGACACAGTCGGTACTGTTACAGCGATTGGTCATGAATCTGGACTAGCTGACAAAGATGGCAACGTAGATAACATCCAGAAGATTCTTTTGGTTGACTCTGTGGCAGCAGCTGCAGGTGGCGCAGCTGGTATTTCTTCAAATACTAGCTACATCGAATCAGCTGCAGGTGTTGGCGAAGGTGCACGAACAGGCCTTGCTTCAGTCGTTACGGGAGTTGCATTCTTGCTTACTACTTTCCTTGCTCCTCTAGTAGCAATAATTCCTTACGAAGCCGCAACACCAGCATTGATTATCGTTGGATTCCTCATGATGTCTCAAATCAAGAACATTAGTTGGGATGATCTAGGAATCGGAATCCCAGCATTCCTAACAATCATCTTGATGCCATTTACTTACAACATCTCAGTAGGTATCGGTGCTGGCTTCATCACTCACGTGGTGATCCGTTTGGTTCAGGGACGTGGGAAAGAAGTGCACCCACTTCTTCTGCTAGTTTCTGGACTGTTCATGGTCTACTTCTTGTCATCTCCAATTAACGCTTGGATAGGCTAGAAAGATTTAAAGGCAAGGGCCCTCGGTAAACCGGGGGCCTTTTGCTTTCCCTAAACAACTACCAATGTATTGCGCTTTTTTGATGCGATACAAGAATTTCATTACATCGCGAAAATGGTTTAGAGCCAAAGAATCCGCGATAAGCCGACAGTGGACTTGGATGCACGGATTCAATTCGCCACTGAGGACGAAAGTAGCGAGACAACTCCCCTGCACTCTTTCCCCATAAAATTGCGACAACATCGTGTCGACCTAATTCCTGTGCGACGGCATCTGTTACTTCCTGCCAACCAAAATTGGAGTGCGCGAGCGAGGATCCTGATTGCGTAGTTAGTGCACGATTAACAAGCAAAACACCTTGATCAAACCAATCTGAAAGATCTCCCGACCTCCGAGTAACACCAAGATCTGAAGATAGCTCCGTGAGAATATTGCGAAGCGAAGGCGGCAAAGTGCTTACCGATTGATCAACAGAAAACGCCAATCCATGGGCATGACCTTTAGTCGGATATGGGTCCTGCCCGAATATCACCGCACGCGTAGATTCAATAGGTCGTGAGAGCGAACGAAAAACATGTGAAAACTCCGGTGCGATATCAACATCAACCAACTTTGATTCTATGTGACTGATCAGTTTTTTCTGAGGTTGCAGAACCCTCTGCCAATCAGTGTGCAGTTGATCAAATAAATGCGCGGGCAAAATAGCGACCAGCTTCTGGTGTGACTGTGATTGAAGTTCCAAAAACAGCCGATACATGATCAGAGGTTATGACCTGATCTATTGGCCCAGAGACGGCAATAACCCCATCTTTAAGCAATAGTGCGTGCGTTGTCCCAACAGGTATCTCTTCAATGTGATGCGTAACTAAAATCGTGGCTGGTGCCGCAGGATCGGCAGAGAAATTCGCAAAACGGCGTAAGAGATCCTCGCGACCACCAAGATCTAAACCGGCAGCAGGTTCATCCAGTAGCAATAACTCAGGATCTGTCATCAAAGCGCGTGATATTTGGACACGCTTTTTTTCGCCTTCACTCAGAGTTCCATATGTGCGATCGCCAAG
Source organism: Candidatus Planktophila sp. (assembly GCA_044232665.1). Taxonomy (GTDB): domain Bacteria; phylum Actinomycetota; class Actinomycetes; order Nanopelagicales; family Nanopelagicaceae; genus Planktophila. The sequence continues at coordinate 4,359 of JBIILL010000078.1, forward strand.
TTCTCGTACTCCGAAAGTTGTTAAAAGCGCCATTGCACGCGACTCATCCCAAAGATCGTAATCTTCATTCCATCGTCCCAAGATCGCATAAGCCGCGGTTAGAACAACGTCTTTGACGGTTTCATCATATGGAATATCATCAGCAATAACAGAGCCGCAGATACCGATACGTGTTCTTAATTCAAAAAGATCGACCATTCCCATTTGTTTATCCAAAACTCGCACCACGCCTTGAGTCGGAAACACTTTGGTCGCAAGAATCTGCAACAGTGTGGATTTACCGGCGCCGTTAGGCCCAAGAACCACCCAACGCTCACCTTGGGTAATAGAGAAGTTCAAAGGACCCAAGATGACCCGATCGCCTCTGCGAACCGAGACATCATCAAGGCTCAAAACCGTTGTACCCATAGATGCAAAAGATAGTGCTTGTATGAGCTAACGAGGCTGAAAGCCTCGCCTTATCAAGGAGTGATTCACGATAACCTTGCCTTCTTATGACAGAAAATAGCGCGCAACCAGATCAGTTCACGGGACTCATTCTTTTAACCGGGAGTGATAGACCTGGCATCGCAGCCTCACTTTTCGAGACCTTATCTCCATTCGCGGTGCACGTACTGGATATCGAACAAGTCGTGATTAATAATCGACTGATTTTGACTGTCCTAATCGGTGCAAGTGCAGCTCATCAGAGCGCTATCGAAGAAGACCTCAATACCTGTGCGCTGAACTTAGATGTTGATATTGCCACTTTGTTTGGGAAGGGTCCACTCGCTCCAATTCCAGATCACCTTCTTGAA
>JBIILL010000020.1:0-15374 GCA_044232665.1 Candidatus Planktophila sp.
TCTGGGTTATGCCCAAGTTATTGCTCAGATTGAAGGCAAAGTCACAGAAGAGGAAGCAAAGGAAGAGACTAAACGTGCAACTAGACAGTATGCGCGTCGACAGGAAACATGGTTCTCGCGAGATGAGCGCATTACCTGGATCTCTCCCACACAAAATGCACTCCAGCGCATACTTGAATCGATAAACTAATAACAATGATTGCAACATATGGCCACGGCACCGAAAATGATTTTGTTCTCATTTTCGACCCAAAAGATGAGAATTCGATAACAACTGCCCAAACTGCTGCGATTTGCAATCGTGAAACGGGCGTTGGCGCTGATGGATTGATACGCATCATAAAGCGTGATGAGAAATGGTTTATGGATTACAGAAATGCAGATGGCTCATTGGCTGAAATGTGCGGCAATGGAATTCGTGTAATGGCTAGATACCTCGTTGAAAGAGGACATCAGCCCGAAGGTATTTTTGCAATAAACACTCGAGATGGAATCAAGCATTTGCGGGTGCCTCTCACAGATGACATCTCCGTAAACATGGGGCAAGTAACTGATGAGGATGAGGCAATTACAGCAGCATCCAATGGGCATATCTGGAATGGTTACAACATCAGTGTTGGTAATCCTCATGCGGTTGTATTTGTCGATGATATGGCTGACATTGGCGCCCTAGATGTTGCTCCAGTTGTGCGCCCACGCGATTCCTACCCTGAGGGTGTGAACGTGGAATTTGTGAAGATTATCGAAGGCAACACAATTGCAATGCGAGTATTTGAACGCGGATCTGGTGAAACTCGCTCATGCGGTACTGGCACATGCGCCGTGGCGCTTGCTGCGACATTGCACACCAAGGCGAAGCTTCCAGCAACATGGATAATTACGCCACCAGGCGGGCGTTTAGAAGTTTCAATCGATGGACATTCAAATGCAACATTAACCGGACCTGCGCTTTTAATTCGCGATGTGGATATCTCGGAGTTTTTGGTTGAGTAAGGACTTTGATGACGAGTTCGAGTCATTACTGCGCGAAAGCGCCCGAGTTGCCGCTGAATATGATGCCAGCGACGAAGATGAACATAGCGATCAATCTCAAGAACTAGCTGAGCGTCATGCGCTGCGACGCGTTAAAGGTTTCTCAACAGAGCTTCAAGACATTTCTGAAGCTGAATACCGCCAACTACAACTAGAACGAGTTGTCTTAGTTGGTGTGTGGACTGAAGGAACAATTAAAGATGCTGAGAATTCACTCGCAGAGCTCAAAGCCTTAGCAGAGACTGCCGGCTCTGAAGTTTTAGAAGGTTTGATTCAGCGAAGAGATAAACCAGATCCTGCAACTTACATTGGTTCAGGAAAGGTAATAGAGCTAAAACAAGTTGTTATGTCGACAGGTGCCGATACTGTTGTTTGCGATGGAGAGCTGTCACCTTCGCAACTACGGCAATTAGAAGATAAATTGAAGGTTAAAGTTGTAGATCGCACCGCTTTGATTTTGGATATTTTTGCTCAGCATGCAAAGAGTAAAGAAGGTAAGGCTCAAGTCGAACTAGCCCAGATTGCATATTTGTTGCCACGACTTCGTGGTTGGGGAGATTCACTCTCTCGCCAAGTTGGTGGTCGAGCAGCAGGTGGTGCTGGTATCGGTGGTCGCGGACCAGGTGAAACAAAAATCGAAACAGATAGACGTCGTATTCGAGACAAAATGGCAAAACTTCGACGTGAAATCGCCGAGATGAAGGTTTCCAGAGATACCAAGCGACAAGAGCGTCGCCGATTTAATATTCCATCCGTTGCTATTGCTGGATACACAAATGCCGGTAAATCATCATTGCTCAACAAGTTAACTAATGCAGGAGTTCTAGTAGAGAACGCACTTTTTGCAACTTTAGATCCGACTGTCCGTAAATCTGAAACAGCCGATGGGCGTGTTTACACATTGAGTGACACAGTTGGTTTTGTTCGTCATCTCCCACATCAATTAATTGATGCATTCAAATCAACCCTCGAAGAAGTATCCGAAGCCGATCTCATCGTGCATGTGGTCGATGGATCACACCCTGATCCATTTGAACAAATTCGAGCGGTCAGATTAGTTATCGATGAAATTGGTGGCAAGGATATTCCTGAAATTATTGCGATTAATAAGGTTGATGTTGCTGATCCAGCAGTGGTCATTGAAATTTTACGCAGAGAGCCCAACAGTTATGCATTTTCAGTCCGAACCGGATTTGGAATCGAAGGCTTATTACATGCAATTGAGGCCTCGCTACCCAGACCTTCAATCGAGATTAATGTTGTAATTCCTTACGATCGAGGAGATTTGGTCCACGCAATTCATGAAAGTGGAGAGATCTTTTCAGAGCAGTACTTACCTGAAGGAACTTCAATTCACGCCCGCGTTAACGGTGGATTGGCTCAAAGAATCGAGAATTCCCACACAAGTGGGGAATAACACCGACACGCCGCCCTGAAGATCCTGCATAACCCTGTCAAATGCGCCATGATGCGCCCGTTAGCAGTTATTACGAATTATCGAAAGGCGGTGAGAGCAATGGCAACAGATTACGACACACCCAGAAAAACTGATGAGGAACTTCATGAGGAGTCTCTAGAAGAACTCAAGGCCAAGCGTGTTGATGCTCAATCCGGTCAGATCGATGTCGATGAAGCAGAAGCTGCAGAAAGTCTTGAATTACCTGGTGCAGATTTATCAGGAGAAGAGTTAGCTGTTCGAGTCGTTCCAAAGCAAGTTGATGAGTTCACATGCTCACGATGCTTCTTGGTTCACCACGTTACTCAGCTCGCTAAGGGCGAAGGCGCAAAAGCTGTTTGTAAAGAGTGCAATTAACTCTTTAGTTTTTAATAGCCTTTATTAATTGCGCACCAGCATTACTACTAATCAACCAGTATGGCGTTGAATCCCTTGTGTCATTTATTGCGACTTGAACCCCTTTAGGGGTCCAAAATCTAATGGCAAGAAATGCTCGGGGATCTGCATCGCGAGTTCTAACACGTTTGATCGCTTCATTATCTAGATCGATACAGTCGCCAATAAGACTGAGGTTGATGTGTGCTTTGCCAACTCGAAGTTCTTTATCAGCAACTTCGATTGTTAAGGTGGTCGCAGAATAAATCCACACCAAGGTAGCAGTTACAAGGGCAAGTGAGATCAACGCCGATGTGTCTCCAAGGGCAGACCAAATCGAAATCACCAAGGTGAGCATGAAAAAGTAAACAATGGCCAAGAGCCATAGTGGTGCACGTATCACTTCGCGGTATCGCATGGGAGTTACCGTATCGGATATGAAGGCGGTAACCTTGCCGTATGGCTCGGATTCCAAGTACAACAGCTCCTGAAGGTGCACCTATCCCGGAGCGTCATGCAATGGCACCGGTTGCCGGTTCTAAAATCCCATCACACTTTGGGCATTGTTTTGGTTGCGGGGAATTGCATCCGACTGGTCTGCATCTTGTCGCATATGCGGGCGAAGGCTTAGATATCACCGCCGAATTTACAGTTAATGAAAATCATCAAGGAGCACCTGGTCTGGCTCATGGCGGTCTTTTGTCTTTGGCATTTGATGAAGCACTTGGAAAATTGATGTGGTTGCTGCGTGCACCTGCGGTAACTGGACGCCTAGAAACCGATTTCATTAAGCCAGTTCCTATGGGCAGTACATTGCATATCACCGCTGAAATTACTGGGCAGGTAAATCGTAAGGTTTACACATCAGCTATTGGCCGTTTAAATTCTGCAGATGGCGAAATCGCTGTGCGAGCAGCAGCGCTCTATATTGTTGTTCCTATGGATCACTTCATGAATAACGCGCCTAAAGAGTACTTAGCGCAAATGGCAAAGACACCTGAATTAATGGCATTTGTCGATCCAACATTCGAGATTAACCCATAACTATGGCAAATGTGCAGGTGTTGATTACACGCATAGATCCCTCAGTGCCACTTCCAACCTATGCCAAAGGCGGCGATGCTGGCGCAGACATAGTTACTCGAGTTGATGTGACCTTGCAGCCGGGGGAGCGTGCCCTAGTTCCTACAGGGATCGCAATTGCATTACCTGATGGTTATGTCGCATTAGTTCACCCACGATCAGGATTAGCAATCAAGCATGGCGTAACGATGGTGAACGCTCCAGGAACTGTGGATGCTGGATACCGAGGAGAATTGCAATGCATAATGATTAATCATGACCCAAAAGAAGCAATGACTTTTCACAAAGGCGATCGAATTGCGCAGTTGGTAATTCAAAAAGTAGAACGTGCCGAGTTTGTGGAGGTTAAGGATTTGCCAGGATCGGGACGTGGCACAGGTGGCTTTGGATCAACGGGTCGCACATGAGTCAACATGATGAAGACCGTGACAAAGTTGTTAACGCTTTAGGCGGGAAAAAAGGCCTCATTGATTCGGGTGTTCCAGCTGTTGTTTTCTTAGTTGTTTTTAATTTTACTCAAGAGGTAAACATCGCTATCTGGGCGGCACTTTCTCTCTCAATCACATTAGCAATAATTAGATTAATCATGAAAGATACGATCCAGCACTCTGTTTCTGGAGTAATCGGAGTCTTAATTTGTGCTTATTTTGCCAATCGCAGCGGTAATGCAAGTGATTTCTATATTCCAAAGCTTCTAACAAACCTTGGATATGGAAGCGTGTATTTGTTAGCAAATCTTGCTGGTTGGCCAATCTTAGGTTTAGTACTTGGCCCTTTATTGGGGGAAAATTTCACTTGGCGTAACAATCCTGCCCGAAAGAAAATGTATATCAAAGCAAGTTGGCTTTGGGTTGCGATGTTCTTTGTGCGAATTGCTGTTCAGTATCCGATTTATAAGAGTGGAAACGTCAATCTACTGGGTACTGTAAATCTTGCGATGGGATATCCGTTATTTTTCATTACGGCATATGCAACATGGTTGGTGATTAAGGCCGGGCCACCTGCACAAAAGGTAGCTAATTAAGAAATAAAGCAGGCTTTAATCTGTGCTTCAGCATCGGCTGAAGCAATAAACAACAATTCATCCCCTGCAGCAAACACATCATGAGCCTTTGCAGTAATTACTCTGCCATCTCGAACAATGGCTGCAATTGCAGCATTTTCTGGAAGCTCAATCTCTTCAACAGTCTTTCCAATGCATGCAGAACCATCTGGCAGTGTAAGTTCTACAAGATTTGCTTGGCCTTTTCTAAATGAGAATAAGCGAACAACATCGCCGACACTAACCGCCTCTTCAACGAGAGCGGAAATAATGCGTGGTGTGGAAACAGCAACATCTACTCCCCATGAAGAATCAAATAGCCATTCATTTTTTGGGTGATTAATTCGGGCTATCACTCGGGGTACGCCATATTCAGTCTTACCAAGTAGTGATGTAACAAGGTTTGCTTTGTCGTCACCAGTTGCTGCCACTAGTACCTGGCAGTTATTAAGGTGTGCATTATCTAGAGATGTGATCTCACATGCATCGGCCATAAGCCATTCAGCATCTGGGACGCTTTCCAATTTCAAAGCTTTAGGATCCTTGTCGATCAAGAGAACTTGATGACCATTATCTAAAAGTTCGCGAGCAATGGCTCGTCCAACATTTCCGGCTCCTGCTATTGCAATTCTCATTGACGTTCACCTTCTGGGCTACTTGCAAGGATTTCCTCAGTTCGAGCCACATCTGTCTCTGAGACCATCACATGGATCAGGTCACCTTGCTGCAAGACAGTGTGTTCATCAGGAATTAAGCCTTTGCCGAGGCGTGTAATGAAAGCAACGCGCGCAGGTGTCAGGGCGTCAATCAAAAGAATGGGGCGGCCGTTCCACGAGCTATGTGGATGCACTTCGCACAGTTGGATTATGCCTGTTGCATCGCGCCACTCAGATCTAGAACCTTCTGGAGCAAGACGTCTAAGAATTTGGTCAGTCGTCCACAAAACAGTTGCAACAGTTGGAATACCTAAGCGCTGATAAATTTCTGCGCGTCCTGGGTCGTAGATACGTGCAACAACATTTTGGATACCGTACATTTCGCGCGCCACCCGTGCTGCGAGAATATTTGAGTTGTCACCATTACTAACAGCGGCGAAAGCATCAGCATCTTGAATACCTGCTTCAAGTAGCACTTCGCGATCAAAGCCAACACCTGTGACTGTGCGGCCCTTAAAATTAGGACCTAGTCGGCGAAAAGCTTCTCGGGCCTGGTCGATGACTGCGACTGTATGACCGGCTGCTTCGAGTTCGGTGGCGAGTGATGAACCAACTCGACCGCAACCCATGATGACTACGTGCACAGGAGGTAACTTACACCCATAGGCTTACATCCATGGCATCAAAGAAGAGTTCAACCCTAAAAAGTGGAGATCTCGTGCAGGTCACCATCGAAAAAGTGGCGCACGGGGGACACTTTATTGCGCGTCATGACGGGGCGGTGATCTTTGTTCGACATGCGATTCCGGGTGAAAAGTGCACTATTCAAATCACAAGCACTGGATCATCCTTTAATCGCGCAGATGTGGTTTCAGTCGAAACGCCATCCGAGTTCCGTGTTGAAGCTCCTTGCACCTTTTCCCATAGGAATGGTTGCGGCGGGTGCGATTTCCAGCATATTTCAGTTGCGCATCAGCGGACTTTAAAGTCTGATGTTATTACCGAGCAATTCTCGCGTATTGCAAAGATGGATCTGCGCGTAGAGGTCGAAAAGGTCGGGGAGAGTACCCATTGGCGAACAAGGGCTATTGCAACTACTGACCGAAATGGAAAACTGGGATTTTATAAATCAAGATCACACTCGATTGCGCCAGTAGCAGATTGCATCATTTGCGTTGAGGGCATGAACTTTAATGAAATTGCCAGTCGTGATCTCAAAGGCGATATTCGAGTTGAAATCAGCACATCAAATACGGGTGAACGCTCTATCGCTTTAGCACCAGCCCGAGGCGAAGAAAAGGCGAGATTGACTGAAGGCCCTGCGGTTCTACACGAGAATGTATTAGGACAATCTCTAGAAGTAAGTCAAGAATCATTTTGGCAAAGTCACAAAAAAGCACCAGAAGTACTGACACAAGCAGTACTTGAGTTTGCACAGTTGAAATCTGGCGAGCACGTTTTAGATCTTTATGGTGGTGTTGGTTTATTTTCAGCTGCAATTCTGGAGGCAGTTGGATCGACTGGACATGTTGATCTCATTGAGGGAAGTAAAGTAGCAACAGCTGATGCAGGTAGAAACTTTGCTGCTTTTTCAAACATAACAATTGCAACTGGTGATGTCGCAAAGTTACTGCCACGAATTACGGCAGCAGATGTAGTTGTTTTGGATCCACCTCGAGATGGAGCGGGAAAAGAAGCAGTTGCTCATATAGCGAGATTGGCACCTCGCGCAATTGTGTATGTGGCATGTGACCCTGCTGCATTGGCCAGAGATACTGCCTATCTTGCAGATCACAGTTATTCACTCGTAAAGGTGCGTGCTTTTGATCTCTTTCCAATGACACATCACATCGAATGTGTTGCTCTGTATGCGCGCGCTGAGGTATCTTCAGCACTCTAAAGGCTTCTACGAAAGGCAAATAATGAGTAAAAACTCTTTTAACGCACAAAAGAATCTAGATGTTGCGGGTAAGAGTTTTGAGATTTTCGATATCTCCTCAATTGAAGGCGCTTCAAACCTTCCGTTTAGCCTCAAGGTCCTTCTAGAAAACTTGCTTCGCACCGAGGACGGCGCCAATATCACCGCCGACCACATCAAGGCACTTGCCTCGTGGGATCCAGCTGTTGAGCCAGATACAGAAATTCAATTCACTCCTGCTCGTGTTGTTATGCAGGACTTCACCGGAGTTCCTTGCGTAGTAGACCTTGCAACAATGCGTGAGGCAATTGTTGAACTAGGGGGAGATGCCTCAAAGGTAAACCCTCTGGCACCAGCAGAGCTTGTTATCGATCACTCTGTTATCGCAGATAAGTTCGGAAGCAAGGATTCATTCGAGCAGAACACAGACATCGAATATGAACGAAACCAAGAGCGCTACCGTTTCTTGCGTTGGGGTCAGAGCGCATTTGATGAGTTCAAGGTAGTTCCACCTGGAACGGGAATCGTTCACCAAGTAAACATTGAATATTTGGCACGCGTTGTTATGACTCGCACAGTTAACGGGACGCTTCGCGCATACCCAGACACCGTTGTAGGAACAGATTCACACACAACAATGGTTAACGGACTAGGTGTCCTTGGCTGGGGTGTTGGTGGTATCGAGGCAGAAGCAGCGTTGCTCGGTCAGCCAGTTTCGATGTTAATTCCTCGCGTGGTCGGCTTCAAGCTAACTGGCGCATTGCCATTAGGCACGACTGCAACTGATATGGCGTTGACCATTACTGAAATTTTGCGAAAAGTTGGCGTTGTTGGAAAGTTTGTGGAGTTCTTTGGCCCTGGAGTTACATCGGTTCCGATGGCTAACCGAACAACAATCGGAAACATGAGCCCTGAATATGGTTCAACATGTGCAATTTTCCCAATCGATGAAGAAACCCTTCGCTACCTGCGTCTAACAGGTCGCAGTGATGATCAGGTCGCTTTAGTTGAGCAGTATGCAAAGAAGCAAGGAATGTGGCATGACCCATCAGTTGAACCGCGTTTCTCACAGGTAGTAGAGCTAGATCTTTCAACTGTAGTTCCATCTATTTCGGGTCCAAAGCGTCCGCAGGATCGTATCTCTCTGAGTGATTCAAAGAGCGCGTTTGAAAAGATTCTTCCGACTTACTACACCGACAAGACAGCTAAAGGTGAGGTAACTGCCGGATCAACTCGTGTGAAAAATGGCGACGTTGTAATTGCATCAATTACTTCATGTACTAATACCTCCAACCCATCTGTAATGATCGGGGCAGCACTTCTTGCTAAGAAAGCTGTAGAGAAGGGCTTAAAGTCCAAGCCTTGGGTTAAGACAACTCTTGCTCCTGGATCAAAGGTTGTAACTGATTACTATGATCGCGCAGATTTAACTCGATATATGGAAGCACTTGGATTCCACCTTGTTGGTTATGGATGCGTTACCTGTATCGGTAACTCAGGTCCACTACCGATTAATATTAGCAAAGCGATTAATGAGTCAGATTTAGCTGTTACCGCTGTTCTATCAGGTAACCGAAACTTCGAAGGTCGCATTAGCCCAGATGTAAAGATGAACTACCTTGCATCCCCTCCATTAGTAGTTGCTTACGCAATTGCCGGCACCATGGATCATGATTTCGAGAAAGATGCGTTGGGCAAGGACACGAGCGGAAACGACGTTTTCCTAAAAGACATCTGGCCAACTCCACAAGAAATCCAGAGCGTTATTGATTCTTCAATCTCATCAGAAATGTTTAAAAAGGATTATGCAACTGTCTTTGAAGGCGACCATCGCTGGAAGTCACTTGCTACGCCAACAGGCAAAGTTTTCGAATGGGATCCCAAGTCAACCTATGTTCGCAAGCCTCCGTACTTTGAAGGTATGCCTAAAGATCCAACACCTGTGACAGATATTTCTGGAGCTCGTGTCTTGGCAGTTCTGGGTGATTCAGTAACAACAGATCACATTTCACCTGCTGGAAACATCAAGGCTGATTCACCAGCCGGAAAGTACCTTGCAGAGCATGGAATTGATCGCGCAGATTTCAACTCATACGGTTCACGTCGTGGAAACCACGAGATCATGATTCGCGGAACTTTTGCAAATATTCGCTTAAAGAACTTACTTCTAGATGGTGTTGAGGGTGGATTTACTCGCAACTTCCTATCTGGCGGAGAGCAAACAACAATTTATGATGCATCAGTTGCTTACCAAGCTGCTGGAACACCCTTGGTAATCCTTGCTGGCAAGGAGTACGGATCAGGTTCATCACGTGACTGGGCCGCAAAGGGAACAGCGCTATTGGGCGTTCGGGCAGTTATTGCCGAGAGCTTTGAACGTATTCACCGTTCAAACCTAATTGGTATGGGTGTCTTGCCATTGCAGTTCAAGGATGGTGAAACAGCTGCATCACTTGGCCTGAACGGAACTGAAACTTTTGCTATCACCGGAATCACTGCACTAAACAGTGGGGGAGTTCCAAAGGAGCTAACAGTTACTGCAGGTTCAATTACCTTTACTGCAAAGGTTCGCATTGATACACCGGGTGAAGCAGATTACTACCGCCACGGTGGAATCATGCAGTACGTATTGCGCTCACTTCTCTAATAACTCAATTAGTTGTTAGGCAGGAAGAGATGCAACACCCTTTTCATGGAAGCGCTTTCCTGTAACCGATTCGCTAATTCCTTCGCGATCTAGGTACGGCAAGATTCCTCCAAGATGCATTGGCCAGCCAGCACCCATCAACATGCACAGATCAATCTCTGCTGGTGTTGAGACAACGCCCTCATCAAGCATTGAACGTGCTTCTTCAGCTAATGCCGTCAATGCACGTGTCCGAACCTGCTCTGCTGTTGATGGTGTTGTTCCCTTTTCAACTAAAGCTAACGCTGCAGGATTGGCTCCTACCGATCCATCCTCATTTTTGATGTAGAAGTGTCGAACACCTTCTTTAACCATGCGCTGCATAGTTGGAGAGATTCGGTAACGAGGACCAAGGTTGTTATGCAGAGTCTCTGAAACATGCAAAGCCACACCTGGGCCCACAAGATCAAGTAACTGGAATGGAGACATCGGGAATCCGATTTCCATCATTGCAGAGTCTGCAACAGCAGGTGGTGTTCCTTCATCAAGTGCATCTGTCACCTCACCCATGAAGCGTGTGAGCAAGCGGTTGACGACAAATCCTGGAGCGTCCTTACAGATAATCATTGTCTTCTTGAGCTCTTTACCAACTGCAATGGCTGTGGCAGTTGTTGCATCATCTGTTGTTGATGTGCGTGCAACTTCAAGCATCGGCATTACTGCAACTGGATTGAAGAAGTGGAATCCAACTACGCGCTCAGGATTCTTTAATCCTTCAGTCATGCGCTCTACCGATAGGGAAGAGGTGTTTGTTGCCAAGACACACTCAGGTGAAACGATTGTTTCTAACTTCTTAAAGAGATCTTGTTTCAATGATAATTCTTCGAAGATTGCTTCAATAATGAAGTCACAACCTGCAAAAACAGATTGATCTGCAGATCCTGAGATCAGTAATGAGAGACGGCCAGCTGCTTCAGCGCTCATGCGCTTCTTCTCAACTAACTTTGCCAACTCATTTTTGACCCAAGCAACACCTTTGTCTGCGCGTTCTTGATCAATATCTGTCATAACAACTGGGCACTTCAAGTTGCGAAGTAAAAGGAGTGCTAGCTGTGAAGCCATCAAGCCTGCTCCAACAACACCGACCTTTGTTACTTTGCGTGCCAATGCTGGCTTTGGAGCACCTTCAACCGTCTTGCGCTTTTTCTGAATTAAGTTAAATGCGTATAAGGATGAGCGAAGTGGGTCAGACATTGTTAGATCACCCAATGCTTGATCTTCTGCATCAAAGCCTTGGCTCAATGAACAAGTTTGGGCGGCCGTGATCAGGTCGAGTGCTTTCTTTGGGGAGGCAATCGTTGCACCACCATACTTCTTTAATGCTGCAGCTTTTCCTGTAGCTAATGCGGTTTCCCACGCTGGATCATTACTGTAATCAGCACGCTCAATCTTTGTTGTGCCGTTGAGGATGCCAACGGCAAATGCGATCGATCTCTCCAAGAAATCTGCAGGTTCAAAGACTGCATCGACAACGCCAAGTTTTAGTGCTTCTTTTGCTTTCATCATTGTGTTGTTGTTCAGAGCGTTTAACAAAATTACCTGCACAGCACGTTCTGGACCGATCAACTTAGGCAAAATAGTCGCTCCGCCCCATCCCGGAATTAATCCTAGAAATACTTCAGGAAGTCCGGTAAGTGCTGTTGATGCGAGTGTGCGGTACTGGCTATGCAAGCCAACTTCTAATCCGCCACCAAGGGCTAAACCATTAATGAATGCAAATGTTGGGATCTTTGACTCACCTAAGCGGCGAAAAACATCATGCCCAAGTTTTCCGAATGCAACTGATTGGTTACGTTCTGATAAAAAAGATATCCCCGAGAGATCAGCACCAGCCGCGAAAATAAATGGCTTACCAGTTATCGCAATTGCGGAAGGATTACGACCCATCGCATCTGTAATGGCATCGTTTAAGGCATTCAGAGAAAGTGCTCCGAAAGTATTTGGGCGGTTGTGGTCATGGCCGTTATCTAAAGTAATGAGCGCCATTGTTCCTTTGCCACCAAAGGCAGACAGATCAATATCTCGAACAAGTGCATTAGTAACAACCTCTTCAGGTGCTCCAGCCGGAAGCGTGATATCTGCGCTCATAATTACTTTGCTCCCTTAAAATTTGGGTTTTCCCAGATGACTGTGCCACCCATACCTAGACCGATACACATGGTTGTAATGCCATAACGAACCTCGGGATGTGTTTCAAAGGTGCGAGCTAGGTTAAGAATTAAGCGAACGCCAGATGATGCCAATGGATGGCCAACTGCTATTGCTCCACCGTGTGGGTTTACGCGAGGATCATCATCTGCAATTCCAAAATGATCTAGAAAGGCTATAACCTGCACTGCAAAAGCCTCATTGACTTCAAATGCGCCAATATCTTCGATCTTGAGCCCTGCTTGCTTTAATGCCTTTAGTGTTGATGGAACAGGTCCGTAACCCATGATCTCTGGCTCAACACCGGCAAAAGCGTAGGTAACCATTTTGGCTTTAATTGTTAATCCAAGTTCTAAAGCTTTTTCTTCACTAGCAAGGAGTGCTGCTGTTGCTCCATCATTTAATCCAGATGAGTTTCCTGGTGTAACTCGACCTGCTGGACGAAACGGAGTCTTTAATCCTGCAAGACCTTCCATCGTTGTTGATGGACGCGGAGCTTCATCAATGGTCGCAACTGTCCAACCAAGTTCTGCGCTACGAGCCGCGGTTGGGATTAAATCTCTTTGAATCTTTCCATCGGCATATGCTTTTGCGGTTTTCACCTGCGAGTTCATGGCATAACGATCCGCACGTTCCTTAGTTAATTGTGGAAAACGATCATGCAATCTTTCTGCAGTTGCGCCCATTGCAAGTGCATCTTGTTCAACGATGCGCTCTGCAAGGTAGCGAGGATTTGGATCCATGAGTTCTCCCATTGGATGGTTACCCATATGTTCCACACCGCCAGCAATTGCAATTTCATTTGTTCCCATAGCAATCGCACCGGCGATAGTTGTAACCGCTGTCAGCGCACCTGCGCACCAACGATCAATTGAATATCCAGGAACTGTGTTTGGTAATCCTGATAGCAATGCAGCACTTCGACCGATGTTCATTCCTTGGTCACCAGTTTGCGTTGCAGCTGCGATAGCGACATCTTCAATCGATGCGGGATCAACCTTTGGATTTCGCTCTAGCAATCCACGTATTGCGCGAACCATCAGATCATCTGCACGAGTACCGGCATACATGCCTCCGGCCTTTCCAAAAGGAGTGCGGACGGCATCAACAAGGACAACTGTGCGGGACATGGAACTTCCTTTACCTAGGGCTTGGCCCGAATGTTACTCGTCAGTAAGGGTTTAGAACAGTAGCGAATTAAGCGTTAACCGCTGTCTTCACACGTGGCTTAGATAGGTATGGGACCAGTACTGAGCCCAAATACAGAACGTAGACGGCCAACTGGAGCCATGAAGTCGTTGTATCGAAGCCGATGGTGCCAGACAGTGATGCGCCCATAATCGAATCCTTAGCGATAAATGAGGTCACATCCCATGCAAAGGCATCTGGACCTGGAAGGTATCCAAGCTCTTGGAATTCATGTACTCCGTAGGACAAGACACCAGCTGCAACGATAATCAGAGCCACACCTGAGTAGGTGAAGAACTTTGCAAGGTTCAATCTGATTGCGCTCTTATAGATCAAGTATCCAAGAGTGATTGAGACAGCGAATCCTAAAATCAAACCAACTGTAGAACTAGTTACATCTGCAACTGTTTGGAAGTTTGTGTAAACAAATAATGAGGTTTCAAGACCTTCGCGAATAACAGCGATAAACGCTACTCCAGCAAGGGCTAGCGGACCTCCACTTACTGCGTTTTCAACTTTGCCTTGAAGTTCATTACGAAGACTGCGCGCTGTTCTCTTCATCCAGAAAACCATCCAAGTAACTAGAGCCACGGCAATAAATGATGTGACACCAGCAAATAGTTCTTGTCCACGATCGCTAAGCGATACTGATGTCATAGTTAGAAACGCACCAAGTGCGATACTTGCGATAACCGCAGTAACTACACCAGTCCACAAAGGCTTTAAGTAACCCTGGCGATTGGTCTTAACAATGTAGGCGACCAGGATTCCAACAATGAGACAGGCTTCTAGGCCTTCTCGGAGGGCAATAATGAATGTACTTAGCATGAAGGGAAATCTAGCCCAGCAGGAGTATTTACGCAACTGTTATGTTGCGTAATTCAAGCCTCTTCAGGCGTGGTTTCCGTCACTTCAGCCGCTGGCAGCTCCGGAACAGGCAGAGCTTCTCTTTCAAGCAAGGCGGCAGCCAAGGAGGGTGCCACCAGGGCAATCTGCCATTGACGGGCGCCTAACTCAGCAAGGGCTAGCTCGACCGCAGTAATGGAGAGAGTTTCTGTGGCGCCAGTTGGGGGTTTCCAGCACACTCTTCGAACATGCTCAGGGGTAATCAAATTTTCAACTGGAATTTCATTCTCTTGTGCAATGAGTTCAATTGCAGCCCGCGCATGAGAAAGGGGTGCGAACTTTTCTGGGAACTTATCGCGCCAGAGTTTGATCGGTGGCAATGTATCTGCATTTGTTCGCATCGCCGGCCATTGCTCATCTGGAAGCGCAACAGCTGTGGAGACACTTGCTAACCACAGCGGTAAATTCTCTAACCATCTGGCCCTTAGCCCAAGAGGACGCAAAGCTTTTTCAAACTCCTTTTTTGTGACAGTCGCTGCCATAGCAAGCTCTACGATCGCAGTGTCATTGAGCAATTTTCCAGGGGCGATGTCTTGTTCCGATGCAACACGATCACGTGCGATCCACAATTCTTTAATGATCGCTAATTGGTCACGACGTTTGATCTTATGCATCCCAGAAGTGCGCCGCCATGGATCAACACGTGGGGGAGCAGGTGGTGCTTTAAGAATTGATGCAAACTCTTCTATAGCCCACGACAATTTATTTGATTTCTCTAAAATCTCATACATACGGTCACGAAGTTCCACGAGCAGTTCAACATCTAACGCCGCATATGTGAGCCACTCCTGTGGCAATGGGCGAGAAGACCAATCAGCGGCGCTGTGTTCTTTTGCTAATGAAACTCCCATAAGGGTTTCCAGAAGTGGACCTAATCCAACACG
>JBIILL010000079.1:0-5086 GCA_044232665.1 Candidatus Planktophila sp.
GACATAAGCCTGGGCACCGCAACGATCGCAACGATCTAGGGCGTTAAGAGGTACTGATTCAAGCAACAACTGTTCTGACATATCTCTCTCCGTTTCCGTGTTCTTCTCTATGGAACAGGAAACCACATTTATTAATTCCCCGCTCGTTATATTTAATCTTTTTTGCATAATTAACACTGAATTAACGCTGAGAGTCGACAATTTCCACTATCTGAGATGTATTCGGCGCGCTTACGCGGGAAAAAGGGGTGATGGCTATAACCTTTCGCCTCATGGCTGAAAAAGATGTAACTGCGACCCCTTTGCAAGATAGCTATACAGCAAAGGACCTTGCAGTACTCGAAGGTCTAGATGCAGTTCGCAAACGCCCAGGAATGTATATCGGGTCAACCGATTCACGTGGCCTCATGCACTGCTTATGGGAAATTATTGATAACTCTGTGGATGAATCTCTGGCCGGGCACTGTAAGAAGATTGAAATTAATCTTGAATCTGATGGCTCTGTTGAAGTCCATGATGATGGTCGCGGTATTCCGGTAGATAAGGAACAAAAGACTGGTTTAACTGGTGTTGAAGTTGTTCTCACAAAATTACACGCTGGTGGAAAATTTGGTGGTGGATCATATGCAGCCTCCGGTGGTCTCCACGGTGTGGGTGCATCTGTTGTGAACGCACTTGCATCACGCCTTGATGCTGAAGTTGATCGCGATGGCAAAATTTATTGGATGTCATTCCAACGCGGAACTGCAGGTATTTTTGATGGCGATGGCCCCAAGGCACCTTTTGAACCAAAATCAGGTTTGCGAGTTATTGGAAAGATTTCATCCAAGGTAACTGGCACACGTATTAAGTGGTGGAGTGATCGCCAGATCTTCCTTAAAGAAGCAGAGCTGGACCTAGAAGAAATTTACGCACGTGCGCGTCAAACATCGTATTTAGTGCCTGGGTTAACACTGATTGTTAATGACAATCGCACTAAGACAAAGACAACTGAAACCTTCTTCCACAAGAGTGGTATTACTGAGTACTGTAATTTTTTGCAGCCAGATGAGGCTGTTGGCGATGTTATTCGTATTTACGGCACCGGTCACTACCAGGAGACTGTTCCTGTTTTAGATGACAAGGGACATATGGTCTCAACTGAGGTTGAGCGCGATATGGAAGTTGATATAGCGATGAAGTGGGGCAATGGCTTTGAGACCACTCAGCGCTCATTTGTAAACATCATTGCAACTCCCAAGGGTGGAACACACGTTCTTGGCTTTGAACGCTCACTTGTTAAGGTGATTAATGAGGCGTTGAGATCTACAAAGACTTTGGCTAACAAAGAAGCAGATGTTATTAAAGATGACATTCTTGAAGGATTGACCGCTGTTGTGACAGTTCGTATGTCTGAGCCACAGTTTGAAGGTCAGACAAAGGAAGTTCTAGGAACTGCAGCAGCCACACGAATTGTTTCAGCTGTGGTTGCAGACAGGATGAAGGAGTACTTCAACACAACAAAGCGTATTGATAAGGCAAATGGTCGCCTTGTTCTAGAAAAGATTGCAGCTGCCTCACGCACACGTATTAGCGCTCGCGCCCACAAGGATCTGCAGCGCCGCAAGAACGCACTGGAATCCTCTTCTCTTCCTACAAAGCTTTCAGATTGCCGCTCAGAGGATGTAACACGCACTGAGTTGTTCATCGTAGAAGGTGACTCGGCGCTCGGCACAACAAAGGCTGCGCGTAACAGTGAGTTCCAAGCAATCCTGCCTATTCGAGGCAAAATTCTTAATGTGCAAAAGGCATCGCTGTCGCAGATGCTTGAAGATAAAGAGTGTGGCTCGATTATTCAGGTAATCGGTGCTGGTTCTGGAAAGTCTTTTGAATTAGATGAAGCACGCTATGGCCGCATTATTTTGATGTCAGATGCTGACGTTGATGGCGCTCACATTCGTTGTTTGTTATTGACCCTGATGTATCGATACATGCGTCCACTCATTGATTCAGGCCGTGTTTTTGCTGCAATTCCACCCCTACACCGAATCGAAGTAATGGGCGGGGGAGGCAAGAAGGGCGAATACATCTACACATATAGTGATGATGAGATGAAGAAGGTAACTGCAGATCTTAAAAAGACCGGCAAGCGCTGGAAGGAACCAATTCAGCGTTACAAAGGCCTTGGCGAAATGGATGCAGATCAGCTTCGTGAAACAACAATGGATCCAGATGCTCGTACATTGCGCCGTATTACCGTTTCAGATGGCGCTGCCTCGGAGGCAATGTTTGAACTATTGATGGGTAGCGATGTGGCACCACGTAAGGAATTTATTGCCAACGCCGAGATTGATCGCGAACACATCGACGCTTAGTCAATAGAGACTAAGTCGAAGTACTCCTCTTTCCACAAATCCTCATCGCCATCTGGCAACAAGATAACTCGCTCAGGCTTAAGTGCTTGCACTGCGCCTTCATCGTGAGAAACCATGATGACTGAACCTTGATACTCAGCCAACGCTCCAAGAATTTCAGCGCGAGATGCTGGATCTAAGTTGTTTGTTGGCTCATCTAGAAGTAAAACATTTGCAGCAGAAACAACTAGTACAGCCAACGCTAAACGTGTTCGCTCACCACCTGATAAAACCTTGACTGGCTTGTGAACATCATCGCCAACAAATAGGAATGAACCCAATGTGTTACGTGCTTCTGGTTCCCGAATATCTGGAGTTGCAGACATCATGTTCTCTAAGATCGTGCGTTCGAAATCAAGTGATTCATGCTCCTGGGCGTAGTAGCCGATCTTTAGGCCGTGGCCATGTTCAACTTTTCCAGTATCTGATTCAAGCTCTCCTGCCAAGATGCGAAGAAGTGTTGTCTTGCCAGCACCGTTAAGTCCAAGGATTACAACACGAGAACCCTTATCAATTACACAAGAAACATCGGTAAAGATTTCAAGTGATCCGTAGTTCTTTGATAGCTCTTCACCAGAAAGCGGTGTCTTGCCACATGGGGCAGGGGTTGGGAAACGAAGCCGTGCAACCTTGTCGGCAACTCGAACATCATCTAGACCGCTACGAAGTTTTTCAGCACGACGTAACATGCCTTGAGCCGCAGTTGCCTTAGATGCCTTTGCACGCATCTTCTCGCCCTGCTTCTGCAAAATCTCTGCGCGCTTTTCAGCGTTTGCGCGCTCTTTCTTGCGGCGATGCTCATCTTGTTCGCGCTGTAGCAGGTATGCCTTCCAGCCTAAGTTATAGACATCGATGCAGTTACGGTTGGCATCTAGGTAGAACACCTTGTTCACAACTGTTTCAATCAAGTTCACATCGTGGGAAATAATTACTAATCCGCCGGAGTACTTAGAGAGAAATTCGCGCAGCCATATAATCGAGTCAGCATCTAAGTGGTTAGTTGGCTCATCTAGTAGCAATGTCTCTGCGCCACTAAAGAGAATGCGAGCTAGCTCGATACGACGGCGTTGACCACCAGAAAGAGTGGAGAGTTCATTACCAAAGACAGCCTCTGACACACCAAGGGAAGTCGCAATTGCTTCGGCCTCTGCAGTTGCTGCATATCCACCGGCAGCAGAGAACTCGGATTCAACGCGACCATAACGTTCCATCGCTTTTTCAAGTGCTTCATCTTGAGCAGTTGCCATTTCCTCTTCAACTGCGCGCATACGCGCTGCAATCTGATCAAGGTCTCTAGCAGAGAGAATGCGATCAATCACTGAGCCAGGTTCATCACCTGTTCGTGGATCTTGGGGGAGGTAACCAATTTTTCCGGTGCGATTTACCGCACCTCCTGCCGGCATGTTTTCACCAGCTAATACTTTGGCAAGGGTTGATTTACCAGCACCGTTTCGACCAACAAAACCAATGCGGTCGCCACTGTTAATGCGAACAGTTACGCCTTTAACTAAAAGGCGCGCTCCTGCACGTAATTCGAGGGCTTGGGTTGAAATCACACCCGAGTCTATCGGTTGAGTTTAAGCAGCACCAATTCGAGTGCGTCGGGCAGTAGCAAATGACTTACCAACAGCAGTTAATTCATCAGAAACCTGAGCTTTGATTGCATCTTCGCTCTTGAGCAACTTTGTCAGTACTGCAACAACAGCCTTTAACTCCTTTTGTTCAGTTTCAAGTTCAATCTTGCTCATCTTTGTTAAACGACGAAGAGGCATATCCAAGATGTATGTGGCTTGCTCTTCATTTAACTTAAAGTCTTTGATCAACTTTTCTTTTGCCTGAGCTGCATCATCGCTACCGCGAATGATCTTGATGACCTTATCGATATCGATAATTGCCTTCAGTAATCCATCAACCAGACCAAGTCGCCCTTCAGCCTTTGCCTTACGGAACTCTGAGCGGCGACGAACAACTTCGATGCGGTGATCAATAAAGACACGTAGCAACTCTTTCAGGCCAAGTGTTTGTGGCTTTCCCTTAACCAATGCAACTGCGTTGATAGCAAAGGCATCTTCCATTGGAGTCAGTGCATACAGCTTTTCTAGAACCTCTTCTGGCTCAAAACCATTTTTTATCTCAATAACAACATTGGTACCAGTCTGACCATCAGAAAGATCAATGATGTCGCTGATTCCTTGAATCTTTTTGGCTTTCACAAGGGCTGCAATACGCTCAACAACCTTTTCAGGTCCGATTGTGTAGGGCAACTCCTTGATGACGATACCCATCTTGCGAGTTGAAACCTTTTCAATTTCAACAGATGCGCGAACCTTAAATGATCCCTTACCTGTTGCGTAGGCCTCACGCACGCCATCTAGTCCAACAATTTCTCCACCTGTTGGAAAATCTGGGCCAGGAATAAATTTCATTAACTGCTTGATAGTTGCACTTGGATTTTCAATTAAAAACTTAGTTGCAGCAATTACCTCGCCCAGGTTGTGTGGTGCCATGTTTGTTGCCATACCAACGGCAATACCTGAACCACCATTAACAAGAAGGTTTGGATATGCAGCAGGCAAGACAACAGGCTCAGAGAGCTGACCGTCATAGTTGGGACCAAAATCAACTGTGTCTTCATCTGCTTCTGCAACCATAGACATGGCAGCAGGTGCCAAACGTGCTTCGGTATAACGCAT
>JBIILL010000080.1:0-5024 GCA_044232665.1 Candidatus Planktophila sp.
CCTTTAAATAATCTGCGCCGACGAGGGTCATTGCATTGGAATAGAAAGCAGAATTGCTCTCCGAGGTGGCTCTACTCTAGGCGAACTTTAAGATTTTCCCAAAGTTTTTTAAAGATTTCTCCAAGGTTTAAGCGTGGCGAGCAGGCCAAGAGCGGTCAAAAACTAGCTGAGGTGGCCTTGCTCATTCAGGCTTCGCAGTGCTCGCAAACCATCACTTGGCCAAATACTCACCGTTGTGATCGAACATGGCGAAACATCAATATGGAAGATGGACTCGGCAGGTGCGCCAACAACAACTTTGGCTGCAGATTTAATGGCTCCGTTGTGCGTAACAACAACAACTCTCTGGCCTGGATACTCAGCTGCAATCTGATTAAGGGCGGCCTCTATTCTCACAGCAACGTTGTCATATGACTCCCCTTGCGGAGGAGCAAATCCAGTTGAAGAAATCCAGGCTTGATAATCTGCTGGATATCTTTCTTTAACCTCATCAATTGATAAGCCATCCCAAATACCAAATGAGCACTCAATCCAGGTCTCTTCAAAAACAATTGGCAACCCCGTTGCACGTGAAATAGCCTCTGCCGTTTGAGTTGTGCGCTTAAGAGGCGAAGCGATGATTACCTCTGGATTTAGTTTCGCAACAGCTGCTGCGACTTTTTCTGCCTGAGCTAACCCAATATCTGTTAACTCTGGATTAAGGGGTCCATCTCCTGAAAACTTCTTAAAGGGAGTCAACACAGTCTCACCGTGTCGAATCAAATAGATCGTTGTTGCCTTTTCTGTAGATAACAAACGCTCTGTTAAGTAATTCTGTTGAACCTGCACTACTTCCCCGCCACCTGCTTGCTGATCAAGTGCCTTATTGGCTAAACGATCTGCGTGTGAATTCTCATCACGAGGAATCCATGAGTAAGTAACTAGTGATGGGTTATGTGCAGAGCGAGCAGATTGGGCCAGAACACGCATATCTGCATGCTTAATCTGCCAGCGGCCAGACATTTGCTCTACTACTAATTTGCTATCCATCTTGACATCAACAGTTGCAGTTGAATCAAGCTCATTGATTGCTGTAAGGCCAGCAATTAGACCGCTGTATTCAGCGACATTGTTGGTAGCAACACCTATGAAGTCATAGAGCTCTGCAATGATTTTTCCATTTTCTGTAATAACAGATCCGTAACCAGCAGGTCCCGGATTACCACGAGAGCCACCGTCTGCAGTTAAATGAAAGTGACGTGCCATTTAAACTCCACGTACCAAGATGCACCGGCACTCTTCACAGCGCACAACTTCATCTTCAGCTAAATCTGCAACTCTCTTTAGTTCAACAGTATTAATTGAAAGATTACATCCACCGCATGCTCCCCCAACAAGTGCTGCAGCACCTGCCCCACCTGTTGTGTCGCGAATTTTTTCATATAGATCAACTAAAGCTTTTTCAATGCTCTGCAAAGTCTCGCTGCGGTCTTTCACAATTGCATCTAAATCATTGTTGATGATGGCCATTGCATTTTCTTTACGGATCTCAAGGTCTGCGATAACTGCAGCATGTTCTGCCTCTTCTGCCTTTAATGTTGTGATGCGCTTATTGATTACTTCCACGCGCATCATGATTTCTAGCTCTACCTCTTCAAGCTCTGAGCGTCTAGCACCCAGTGTGCCAACCTCGTGCTGAAGTTGTTCTAACTCTTTAGGTGAAGCGCTACCACCGATAAGACGTGCTTCATCACGGGTAATGCGCATAACGATCTGCTCCACATCACCTTCGGCGCGCAGTAGCTCACGCTTAACATCGCTCAGTTCTGTTTCTGCTGCAATACGTAAATCGCGGGCATTGTTCGCCTTAACCGTTGTGCTGACTAGTTCTGCCAGCTCTGGAAGGATTGCAGCTTTATGGCGAAGTGATGTTGCCTGCTGATCCAGGCGTTGAATATCTAAAATCGAACGTTGGTCGCTAGGAGATGCTTTCATTTATTCATTTCTCCCTTTGTACTGGTGGGCGCTGAGGGTTTCGAACCCCCGACATTCTCGGTGTAAACGAGACGCTCTACCACTGAGCTAAGCACCCTTTGTACTGCTTTTTGGTGAATCTTACTTCACCATTGTAAAAACACTAAATCCCCCGCTTACAGAGCAGCGATTGCCGCCTTGTAATCTGCGTTTTCACGCGCAGCCCAACCATTCTTTACTTCCCAGCGCAGGATGCCTTCTTTATCAATCAAGAAGCTACCGCGAAGTGCGCAACCCTTTGATTCTTCAAAAACACCGTATGTCTTTGCGGTCGCGCCATGTGGCCAGAAATCTGACAGTACTGGAAATTCATATCCCTCTTTTTCAGCAAAGACTCGTTGGACATAAGGAGAGTCACATGAGATTGCTAGAACTTGCACATCATCATTTTGAAATGATGAAAGATCATCACGTAGTGCACAGAGCTCGCCTGTGCATGTTCCAGTAAATGAGAATGGGTAAAACATCAGCAATACATTTTTGCTTGCCTTAAAAGATGAAAGCGATACTGCCTCTCCATGCTGATTTGGAATCGTGAAATCTGGTGCTGCTTGTCCAATTGTTGTCATGGGCAAAACTTACCTCTTGCCCGCTTTACGTGCCACTAATCGAGTTGCAGACCAATCCCCTGCGAGCGCAATTGTTGATGTCTGACTTAAGCCTGCAATCGGTGCCGCATCTTGAATATCGCTAGGTTCAACATGTAGTTCGCGGCCTGCCTTTGGAGTTAGCACCCAAATTGGTCCGGTTTCGGATAAATATGTAAGTGCATCCATCAGTTCATCGACTAGATCGCCATCGCCATCTCGCCACCACAACACAACGGCGTCAACGACTTCAGATGCGGCATCCTCAAGAAATGTGGTGCCGGTAATAGCCATGATCTGATCTCGTATTGTGGAATCACAATCATTATCAAAGCCGACCTCTAGAACCAGGTCATCCTTGGCAAATCCCATCCGTGTAGGCACAGGCTAAGTCCACACAATGCTGGCCCTGAGCGCAAGGGGGAATTGGCTCAATTTCACACCTTTTGAATTTCGACTTACGGGGCAGTACCGACAAGAATAGGCACATGAGCGAAAACTTCGAAGCGCCAGATCTCAATATTGAGCAGTTGGTCGATACCGACCCTTCGGAGTCTGCTGAGTGGAGAGCCTCCTTTGATGCTGCCCTAAAAGCCGCCGGCCCGGTGCGCGCTCGCTACTTAATGCTCAACTTGTTACAACATGCTCGTGAAAAGAATGTAGGAATTTCTGCGCTACGCGCAACTGATTACATCAACACCATTGGTCCAGAACATGAAGCTCCATTTCCAGGAGATGAAGATTTAGAACGCAAGATCCGCCGAATTAACCGTTGGAACGCTGCAATGTTAGTTCACCGTGCACAGCGTCCAGGTGTTGGAGTTGGTGGACATATTTCAACATACGCATCATCTGCTGCGCTCTATGAAGTTGGTTTTAACCACTTCTTCCGCGGACAAGATCACGCCGGTGGCGGAGATCAGATTTTCTTCCAGGGACATGCAAGTCCTGGAATGTATGCACGTGCATTTCTTGAAGGACGTTTAACTGAAAATCAGTTAGATGGTTTCCGTCAGGAACTATCACATCCAGGTGGCGGACTTTCTTCGTATCCTCACCCACGTTTAATGCCAGATTTTTGGCAGTTCCCAACTGTGTCAATGGGTATCGGACCGCTGAATGCAATTTATCAAGCACGTTACAACCGCTACCTACATAACCGTGGAATCAAAGACACCAGTGATCAAAACGTTTGGGCATTTCTTGGGGATGGTGAAGTAGATGAGGTTGATGCATTAGGTGCGATTGGACTTGCTACACGAGAGAAATTAGACAACTTAACTTTTGTTATTAACTGCAACTTGCAACGCCTAGATGGCCCTGTGCGCGGTAACGGCAAGATTATTCAAGAGCTTGAATCGATCTTTGGTGGAGCTGGTTGGAATGTCATTAAAGTTGTTTGGGGTCGCGGTTGGGATCCATTGCTGGCGCAAGATCGCGAAGGCGCACTTGTTAAGTTAATGAATGAAACCCTCGATGGTGATTACCAAACATTTAAGGCTGAATCTGGAAAGTATGTTCGCGATAACTTCTTTGGTCGCGACCCTCGCACCGCTGCAATGGTTGCTAATTGGTCTGATGATCAAATCTGGAACCTAAAGCGCGGCGGACATGACTATAAGAAGTTATTTGCTGCCTACACCGCTGCAACTGCCAAGAATGGTCGCCCAACAGTTATCTTGGCTAAGACTGTTAAGGGCTGGACACTTGGTTCACACTTTGAAGGTCGCAACTCAACTCACCAGATGAAGAAGATGACTCTGGAAGATATTCAAAAGTTCCGCGACACCTTGCATCTGGATATTCCTGATTCTAAGTTGGATAAGTACTTGCCTCCTTATTACATGCCAGCCGCAGATTCACCAGAGGCTAAGTACGTGGCAGAGCGTCGCGCTGAATTAGGTGGATCTATTCCACGTCGTCGCACACAGTCACGACCATTAACAATGCCTGATGACTCTGTCTATGAATCAGTAAAGCGTGGTTCTGGCCATCAAGAAATTGCCACAACTATGGCCTTTGTTCGCATGCTCAAGGATCTTGTTAAGGATCCTGGCCTTGGTGCACGCATTGTTCCGATCATTCCTGATGAAGCTCGCACATTTGGTATGGATTCATTGTTCCCATCAATGAAGATTTATTCACCACATGGTCAGAAGTACACAGCAGTTGACCGCGAATTGATGCTCTCCTACAAGGAATCAACCTCAGGTGTGATTTTGCATGAAGGTATTAATGAGGCTGGATCTGTTGCCTCATTTACCGCAGTTGGATCTTCTTACTCAACTCATGATGAACCAATGATTCCTATCTACATCTTCTACTCAATGTTTGGTTTCCAGCGCACAGGAGATGGATTCTGGGCTGCGGCAGATCAGTTGGTTCGAGGATTTGTAGTTGGCGCAACAGCAGGACGCACGACGC
>JBIILL010000081.1:0-5018 GCA_044232665.1 Candidatus Planktophila sp.
TGCAGTTAAACCCAATGGAATATCCATTGCTGTAACAAGTGCCACCGTGTTAACACCAGCACGCTTTCCTAGGCCAACCATCACGTGAGCCAACTCTTTTGCTTTCTCAGGATCACTCATAAATGCACCAGCACCAGTTTTAACATCCAACACAAGTGCACTTGTTCCTTCAGCAATTTTCTTACTCATGATCGATGAGGCAATCAGCGGAATTGCTTCAACGGTTGCTGTCACATCGCGCAGTGCATACAGCTTCTTATCTGCAGGTGCCAATCCGGCACCTGCTGCACAAATTACTGCGCCACAATCCTGCAATACTTTTAGCATCTCTTCATTGGACAGTGAAGCACGCCATCCTGGAATTGATTCCAACTTATCTAAAGTTCCTCCTGTGTGGCCAAGTCCACGACCAGATAATTGTGGAACTGCTGCACCACATGCTGCAACTAAAGGTGCAAGTGGCAAGGTAATTTTGTCGCCAACACCACCAGTTGAATGCTTATCAACTGTTGGACGAGATAACGCAGACCACTCCATGCGTTCGCCGCTGTTGATCATCGCATCGGTCCATCGTGAAATCTCACGATTTTCCATTCCGTTAAGCAAAATCGCCATGAGCAGGGCGGACATTTGTTCATCAGCTACAGCACCTCGTGTGTAGGCGTCGATAACCCAGTCGATCTGAGGATCAGTTAATGAATGGTGATCACGCTTTGCCGCAATGATTTCAGCGGCTGAAAAGGCTTCCATCACTTAGCGCTCGTTGCGGTCTAGATCATCCGGGCCAAAAGCCCACGGCAACATTGCAGACATTTTCTGTGGTCCATCATCTGTCATGAGTAACGCTTCTGGGCCACCATGTTCAAATAATAATTGGCGACAACGTCCACATGGTGCCAAGTAATTTCCTTGCCCATCAACACAAACAACGGCGATTAAGCGACCGCCGCCAGTTGAAATCAGATTAGAAACTAAGCCGCACTCAGCACACAACCCCACGCCATAACTTGCGTTCTCAACATTACAACCAGTTGCAATGCGACCATCACTTACCAATGCGGCAACACCAACTGGAAACTTTGAATATGGAGCGTATGCATTCTTCATTGCCCCAATAGCTTCCTTGTGGATTTGCTCCCAATTGATCTGGGTCATCGCAAACCACCGCGACGATATGGCATTCCATCTGCAGCTGGCATTCGCAATCTCTGTGATGCAAGTGCCATTACTAAAATTGTTGCAATGTAAGGAGTCATTGTTACGAGCTGACCTGGAAGTTCATCAACTGCAAAGAAGAACCACAATGTGAATCCTGCTGATGCAAGACTTAGTACGGCGCTGAGTTGCTTGCCACCCTTGAACTTTCTGAATGCAACAAATAGCAAGATCACAACAATAAAGAGAAGTAATGCATGGATCGCAGCTGAATCACGAAGTTGCAATGCATCGGCAAAACCAAATAGTCCTGCACCGGCTAACAATCCACCTGGACGGTAATTACCAAATAGAAGTGCTGCAAGGCCAATGTATCCACGGCCGGCAACCTGATTTTCTTGGTAATTACTTGCTGCAACGATTGCTAGGAAGCCACCACCTAATCCAGCTAAACCACCTGAAATAAGTACACCTGCATACTTCATGGCATAGACGTTAACGCCGAGTGATTCAGCAGCTGTTGGAGCTTCTCCTGCACTGCGTAGACGCAAACCAAAAGCTGTGCGCCATAAGATGAAGTAAGCCAGTGGCACAAATGAGATTGCAACAATAGTTACATAGGAAATATCCCCAGTTAAACCACGAAGAATTGCAGCAAAGTCAGAGATGAAGAACCAGTTGAGGTTTGCAACTGCGCCCAATAGATCCGGACTCTTCCATCCAAAGTACTGACCACCGGACAAAATAGGTAAACCATTAAGTGAAATAGTTTCGATTCCTGGAGATTGTGATGGTCCAGGCCATGATCCACCTTGATACAAAAGCGTAGATAGATATCGAACTAGTCCTGCAGCAATGATGTTAATCGCAACACCAGAGACAACATGGTCAACACCAAATGTCACCGTAGCAATTGCATGCACTAAGGCACCTAAAGATCCAAAGACCACCGCGCCAAATAGTCCTGCCCAAGGTCCATGTTGTGAACCAATGTATCCACCGGCCCATGCACCCATGATCATCATGCCTTCAAGACCAATGTTTACAACACCAGCACGTTCTGAGAACAAACCACCCAACGCTGCCAAAACAATTGGAACTGACAAGAGCAAAGCAGCAGAAGCTGTTCCGGTACTTGTCAGATCAGAAGCACCTGTGATGATGCGAATTGAAGCCAAAACAAAGACAAGCATGGTTGCATAACGCAGGATCTTCATGGCTTTCATGCCTGCACCACCTTTGCTAATTCATTGCTTTGCAAAGTTAATTTAAAGCGTCTCACAACTTCATATGCAACAACTGAACTCAACAGAATGGATCCCTGCATAATCACATAAGTTTCTGGTGCAATATCAATAAGTTCCAATGAGCGTGAACTCACTTCTAAGAATCCAAAGAGGAGGGCACTAATTGCCATTCCTCCAGCAGAGTTGCGTCCAAGTAGCGCCACTGCGATTGCAGAGAATCCAATTCCTGCGCGGAAGCCTAGGTTATAAGAATGTGTTTGACCAAGAACTTCAGGTAAACCTGAAAGTCCTGCAATAGCACCAGAAATAACAAGTGCAATAAATGTCATCTTCTTTGAATTAACTCCACTGACTCGAGCAGCAATCGGGTTTAATCCCGAGGCACGCAATTCGAAACCAAAGCGGGTGCGATTAACTACAAACCAGAAAATAAATCCGAGAGCAACTGCTACGAAGAACATTCCGTATACGCCTCCGCCGGGCTGATCTTCAACACCTATTTTGCGTAAAAGTGGCATCAGATCAGGTACTTGAGCAGATGCTGGAAGCTGCTTGGTCTGAAGATTATTCGAACCTTCTTCTATTAATGCAAAATGCTTAGATAGTAAGTAAGCAGACAAACCACCAGCCAAGCTATTGAGCATGATGGTGGAGATAACCTCATTAACACCACGCTTGACCTTTAAGTAGGCAGCTATTGCGGCCCACAATCCACCGAAAGTCATCGCAACAATAAAGACCGCTGCAACATGTAGGACTGGCGGAAGTACAAACATTGCACCGATATAACAACTAAAGAGCGCGCCTAAGCGCAATTGACCTTCAACACCGATATTAAAAAGACCTGCTCTAAAAGTTACTGCAATAGCAATTGCCGCGATGTAGTACGGGGTCGCAGTATTAACAATCTCCATCAAGGATCCTGCTTCAGTGCCGTACTCCCACATAGTTTTAAAGGCTTCAACTGGAGATTTCTTGCTGACAATAACTGCAATGCTTGAAACTACAATAGAGAAAACTGCTGCAGCCAATGGCGCGGCAATTGCTAAGCCGACCTTGCTGGGAGATAGCTTTCTAGTTAACAGGTTACTCATGCCGCACCTGTCATCGCAGAACCTAGCTGCTCTGGAGTCGTCTTTGCTGGATCAAGTTCTGCAGTAATTGCACCGCGCAACATAACAAGAAGACGATCAGACATTCCGATTAACTCTTCAAGGTCAGCTGAAATCAAAACAATTGCCATTCCTTTTTCACGAGCCTTGCGAAGAACATCCCAAATTGCACCCTGTGCACCAACATCAACACCACGTGTTGGATGAGATGCAACCAATAATGCAGGGGCCTTACTCATCTCACGACCAACAATAAACTTCTGCTGGTTTCCACCAGAGAGCGCAGCTGCCAAAGTATCTGGACCAGGAGCGCGAACATCAAACTCCTCCATGATCGTGCGAGTAGATTCAATTGTTGCTTTTTTATCGATCACAAAGCCACGCATGACAGGCTTACTGCGTTGATGACCAAGAATTCTGTTCTCCCACAATGGTGAGTTCATCATTAACGACTGACGCTGACGATCTTCAGGGATTAATCCGATACCCAGATCATGTCTATCTGCAACGCTCAACTCATCAATTGATGAGCCATTAAATTGAATAGAACCGGTGTAATCACGCAGACCCATAATTGCTTCTACTAATTCGGCTTGCCCGTTTCCCTCTACTCCCGCAATTCCAATTACTTCGCCGGCATGTAGATCAAAAGAAATATTTGCTAACAAATCACGGCTACCGGTCGTTGTTGGGACTGAAACACCCTTGAGCGATAAGGTAATTTCTTCTCGGCGTGTGTGACCCAATGTTGATGGCTTTGGAAGTTCACTTCCAACCATTAATTCAGCTAATTGACGCGCTGTGACATCTTTTGATTTAACTTCAGCCACAGTAGAGCCCTGGCGCACAACAGTTACTTGATCAGCAACGCGCAATACCTCATCAAGCTTGTGGGAGATAAAAATTAGCGCCATTCCTTGTGCGCGCAATCCTTCAAGTGCCTGGAAAAGATCATCTACCTCTTGAGGGACTAGAACAGCTGTTGGTTCATCAAAGATCAAAATTCGAGCACCACGGAATAAAACCTTAAGAATTTCAACTCTTTGGCGTTGTCCAACACCTAGCTCTTCAACAAGAACATCTGGATCAATATCTAGACCGTACTGCTCGGCCATTTCAACAACTTTTTTCCGGGCACTAGCAAAATCAATAGTGCCACCGTGCTGTGGCTCAGAACCTAAAATAATGTTTTCTAGCACTGTGAAGTTATCAGCCAACATGAAGTGCTGATGGACCATACCGATGCCTGCATCGATTGCGTCATTGGGAGTTTTAAAGTTAACAGATTGGCCATTGACCAAAATTTCACCTGAGTCAGGGCGTTGCATTCCATAAAGGATCTTCATAACAGTTGACTTGCCAGCACCATTTTCGCCAACGAGAGCATGGACTGTGCCTGTTTCAACCTTGAGTGAGACATCCTTGTTGGCAATAACGCCAGGAAAGCGCTTACTAATGTGTCGCAGTTCTACTGCTACAGACACTTAAACTCTCCTTTGATTCA
>JBIILL010000021.1:0-14819 GCA_044232665.1 Candidatus Planktophila sp.
GCCACCACCCACACCATTAAATAGTGCAACAAGCTGTGGCATCTGGGTCATCTGGACTTTGCGAGCGGCAGGAACTCCAATTACAAGCCCAATTGCGATTGCTCCAAGAATCCATCCAAGATTATTGAGCGGTAGTGATGAATTCTCATTGGAGTAGAAAAAGACAACAAGAGTTGCTAATCCAGCGCCAAAGGCACCAATTAAGTTACCGCGACGAGCAGTCTTTGGATGAGACAAACCTTTTAGAGCAAGAATGAAGGCAACACCGGCGGCTAGGCCAATGAGGTCATATACCGTGCGGCTCATTTTTTGTTCCCTTTGAACATCTCAAGCATTCGGTCGGTTACAACAAACCCACCCACCATGTTGATAGTTGCAAGAATGATTGCTGCAACGGAAAGACCAAGCTCTAAGTTTGTTTTGCTGTGATCGGCCACGATGATCGCACCAACCAAGATAACTCCGTGAATCGCATTGGCACCAGACATGAGGGGAGTGTGCAAGGTTGAAGACACCTTAGAAACTACCTCAAAGCCAACGAAAACTGAGAGAACGAAAATCGAAAGAATCGCCATTGGTTCCATTACTGAGCTCCTCTTCGTGATCCGCCATGTGTAACTGCAGCGCCGTTAATAATTTCATCATCGAAATCCAAGTTGAATGCAACCTTTACATCATCCTTTGCAGGAACAGTAAAGAGTGACAAAAGATTTACAACGTTTCGTGAGTATAAGAATGATGCGTGGAATGGAAGCTGGCTAGGAACATCTTTTCCACCCCAGATACGCACTCCACCAGCTGTTTCAACAATCTCGCCAGGCTTTGATCCTTCAACATTGCCCCCAGTTTCAGCCGCCAAGTCAACGATGATTGTTCCGGGCGCCATCGAATCAACCATCGCTTGTGTCATCAAGCGAGGAGCTTGGCGACCAGGGACAGCTGCAGTTGTAATAACAACATGTGATTTTGCAATGTATGGAGTTAAAAGCTCGCGTTGCTTTGCCGCACGATCTTCTGTCATTTCACGCGCATAGCCCCCGGCACCTTCTAGTGCTTCAAGTTCTAGTTGAATAAATGTTGCACCCATAGAGCGAACTTCATCTGCAGAAGCTGGACGAACATCGTAAGCAGAAACGACAGCACCTAAACGACGTGATGTTGCAATTGCTTGCAATCCAGCAACGCCCGCACCAAGTACTAAAACTTGTGCGGGAGTAACTGTTCCAGCCGCTGTCATAAGCATCGGGAAAAATCGTGGAGAAAGTTCTGCTCCAACAACTGCTGCGCGATATCCAGCACACAGTGCCTGTGAAGTTAATGCATCCATTGATTGTGCACGTGAAATACGAGGAACAAGTTCAAGTGAAAAAGCAGTAACGCCAGCAGATGCAGCAGCCTCTATTGAATCAACTGCAGTTACTGGAGATAAAAATGAAATTGTGATCGCACCTTTTTTCAAGGTTGCCATTTGCTGCGACGTTAACGGCTGAACAGACAGGACTACATCTGCATCTGCAAGTACATCTCCTTGCTTAACAGTGGCTCCGGCGGATGTGTAATCAGCATCAGTTGCCTGCGAATGAGCACCCGCACCAGATTCGATACTTACATCGAGGCCTAGACGTGTCAGTTTGTTGATGATGTCTGGAACTAGCGCTACGCGCTTTTCTCCAGCTTTAATTTCCTTCGGAACGGCTACGCGCATGGACCAAATATTAGTGGGTGGCACCCTTCAAGTCACCTTTTATTAGGTGGTAGAGAATTGCTTGAATTGTTGTTCGGCGGTGATAGGCCTCTCTCCACACGACAGAACGTGGGCCATCTATTACGGAGGCTTCCACTTCTTCTCCGCGGTGGGCAGGTAAACAGTGCATGAACACTGAGTCCTTACTTGTCAGCTTCATAAGATTTTCTGTTACAGCAAATGGCGAGAGTGCGGGCACCTTTTCTGCACGGTCTGCTTCTGAATCACCCATCGACATCCAAACATCGGTATAGAGAACAGATGCATCTTTGGCTGCTGATTCTGGATCATGAGTTACTTCGACTTTTCCGCCGTTGTGGGCTGCAATATTTTTTGCAACAGCTACTACAACAGGATTTGGTGCCCACTTACCGTTTGGTGTTGCTGCAACAACATGTGCTCCCATGATTGCACCCATTAACAACCAAGCATGTGACATATTGTTTCCATCGCCAAGGTAAACAAACTTGCGACCGGTGATATCTGATCCGAATTTTTCTCGGATTGTTAACCAGTCAGCAAGTAATTGTGTTGGGTGATCATCATCTGTAAGTGCATTGATAACAGGAATTGATGCATGAGCGCCAAGCTCATCAACATCAGCTTGTGCAAATGTGCGAATAATTAATGCACTGCAGTAACCGCTAATTATTTTGGCGGTATCTGCAATGGTTTCACCGCGACCCAACTGCAATTCATCGCCGCGAATAAAGATTGGAGTTCCACCTAGATGGGCAACAGCTGTTTCAGATGACAAACGGGTACGAGTAGAAGGCTTTGTCATGTAAATGGCAACGGACTTATTTGCCAAAGCGGTATGTGAACGCAGTGGGTTCTCAGCAAATTCAGCGGCAGTCGATAGCAATAATTCGACGTCTGCTCGGCTCAAGTGCTCGGTACGTAGTAAGTCCTTCATTTGTGAATTCTACCCGTACTTTTGAGGTGCTCAAAGGTATTCTTATCCACCTAATGGGCCTCTTTAAGAAAATCGGAACAGACGGTGACACCGATCTGCTGACCCGACCATCCGAAGAGCTGCTCGAAGATGATGGTGGGCATGATCGCTTCTCGCATTATGTGAAGAAAGAGAAGATCACTGAATCAGTTGTGACTGGAAAAGCAGTAAAGGCTCTGTGTGGAAAGAAATGGACCCCCTCTAGAGATCCTGAAAAGTATCCAATCTGCCCAACCTGCAAAGAGATTTATGCAGGATTGAAATCAGCACCCGAAGATAAATAAGAATGAAGCGCAGGTTTGGCTTCGCACTTTCAATAGTTTTACTCATCACCACTTTTGCACAACCCATACACGCTGCCGATAAAGAACCACGAAAGATTTTATCCGGGTGGATTCCTTATTACTCTGTCAAAACGGTTCTGCCATTGGTTCGCAAGCTTCCTTCAGCTGCTCCCACTATTGCAGGACAACCATCGGTTTGCGATGCATCTCAATATGGCGCTGCAGAAAATCAAGCAATCGAAAGCTCATACCTATTTGCAAACAAGGATTTAATGAAGGAGGTGATGCCATTTTGGTTTAGCATAAAAAGCCCAACAGTAATTCGTGATGATTATCTTTCTGGTAATCCTTCATGGCCAATGGCAGACACTGTGTGTTTGATGCGACGTGCTGGTTTGCAAATTATCCCAACAATGACAGATGGCACTGCCAAGCTTGTGCTTTCAGAGTACCTTTCAAATGCTGCCACCCGAACAACAATCGTAAATACAATCGTTGATTTAGTAGTTAAGAATAACTTTGATGGAATTGATCTTGATTACGAAGGCTTTGCTTTTGTTGATGGAAATTCAACCTGGAGTAAGACCGCTCCTCGATGGGTTGCATTAGTAAAGGAATTAAGCGTCGCATTGCATGCAAAAAATAAATTGCTATCTGTATCAACTCCATATTTGTATGACCCGAAAGAAAAGCAAAAGGGCTATTTTGTTTATGCATGGGCAGATATTGCAAGTAGCATCGATCGTTTGAGGATCATGACGTATGACTATTCAGTTGCCAAACCAGGACCCATGGGTCCTTTGTCCTGGACTGAAAAGACCATTAAATATGCAATAAGCATCATGTCGGCATCAAAAGTTTATGTTGGCTTGCCTGGATATGGTCGTGACTGGATCACATCTGTTAATGGAAAGTGTCCAACATCTGCGCCCCCTGGATTAATTGGCGGAGCAAAGGCTGCAACATTTAAAATGAATTACGCAGCAGCTAAAGCGGCCATTGATGGTGCAACTCCAACTTATAACGAACAGTTTGGTGAAGCAACATATAACTACACACAGAGTTACAACGGATTATCTGCAACCGGGGCATCGACTGCCTGCACAGTTAATCGAACTGTTTGGTATCAAAATGCTCGAAGCTTTGCTGCTCGAATGGCTTTAGTGGGGAAGTATCGCCTTGGTGGCGCCGCAATGTGGACTTTGGGTATGGAAGACGCAGCAGCTACAAGTGAGATTCGTAGCGCCGCACTTGCCATTGCACCTGATCCTGTAATCAATACGATGACATTAGAAAACATCAACCAAGGCTCGATCGACTACGGCAATCTATTCACCGTTAAAGGTCTAATCACCTTGAAGGATAAGACACCCATAGCAGGAATAACTGTTGCCCTTGAAATCAAGCGTTCTAGTGAATCTGTGTGGACAAAGATTACTGACCTAGTAACCGGGCTCGATGGAACGGTTACAACACCAATGACCTTGGGTGGTGATACTTCGATTCGCTTAACAACTGTTGGGACGTGGGAACGAGCAGAATCAGTAAGTGCTGAACAAAAGATTGTTGTAAAGAGTCTGCTTCAAATTGATCGTCCAGTATCTGCGTCAAAGGGATCTGTAATAACTGTTAAGGCACAGCTACTACCTAAATTAGTTGGCAAATCTGCGAGTTTGCAGAAAAACATAAATGGAAAGTGGCAAAATATAGGTGTTGCCTCTATCTCAGATGCCAATGGTTTATTTACTTTTACAGCCTCAGAACCAAAGCGAGGAGTCGTCACAATGCGCGTTCAAGTTGTCGGTGACATCGCATCTGCTCCATTTGCGATTGTGATTCGCTAAACATGCCAAAAATAAAGGATAAAATCGAAGAAGAGTTACAAGCGATCTTTAGTGGTGATGTTCCATGGATAACTATTGTTTGGGACGACCCTGTTAATTTGATGACTTATGTGACATATGTATTAATGGAATTATTTGGATACAACAAAGAAAAAGCTCATGAATTAATGATGAAGGTTCACACCGAAGGTAAAGCAGTTGTTTCCTCCGGAAGCCGTGAAGAGATGGAACATGACGTTGCCCGTTTACACGAATACGGATTGTGGGCAACTTTGCAACGAGGTGATCAAGCGATATGAAAGAGAATGAGCATGGTTTCTTCCGTCACGGAGATAGCGCTTACTTAGCAAATTTCTCAGAATCTGAACGTGAAATCTTAGTCAATTTAGTTGAGCAGATAATTGAACTATTAGCCGAACGCGTTGATCATCACAATGATGATCCCTTGGCTGCAATGGTTGGCATCACTATGCACGACACACCACCTGATGATGAGGTGTTACTGCGCTTATTACCTAATGCTTATGCCGATCAAGTTGATGCATCCGAATTTCGTAGATATACCGAATCAACATTGCGACAAAAGAAACAGGCGCACGCAATGGCAATGCGAATGCATTTGAAAAGTGCACTGGATGGCATTGTTGAAGTTGACCATGATGGTGCAAATGCATGGCTAGGTGCTATGAATGATGTGCGACTTGCATTAGGTGTTCGATTAAAGGTTCAAGAAAATACACATGAAGATTTGGAATTATTGGCCCCAGATGACCCAATGCGCGGCGTTTATGCCGTCTATAGCTGGCTTGGCTGGCTGCAAGAAAGTTTAATTTCTGCGCTTATGGATGATTCTGAATAGTTGGGCTGCTAGTCAAGGCATGAGTGCAAGGTAGGCTAGCCCTGTGAGTGATGCCCCAATAGGAATATTTGATTCAGGTGTAGGTGGTCTCACCGTTGCACGTGCAATCCTGGATCAACTTCCTAATGAATCCACTCTCTATATTGGTGACACAGCACGTGGTCCCTATGGTCCGCGCTCATTAGCGGAAGTTCGTGAATTCGCACTTGAAACAATGGACTTCCTTGTTGAGCAAGGCGTTAAAGCAATTGTGATTGCATGCAATACGGCATCGGCTGCGATGCTACGTGATGCACGTGAACGTTATGCAATTCCGGTTATCGAAGTTATTCAACCTGCAGTCCGCCGCGCTGTGGCAGCTACAAGAACAGGCAATATTGGCGTCATCGGAACTCGCGCAACAATTGAATCTAAGGCTTACGTAGATGCATTTGCAGCAGCCCCACAACTAAAGATCACATCTATTGCATGCCCACTATTTGTTGAATATGTCGAACGCGGCGAGACATCGGGGCCTGAAATCACAAAGGTTGCTCGCGAGTACTTAGCTCCAGTTATGGATGCAAAGGTCGATACTTTAGTTTTGGGTTGCACACACTATCCATTACTAACAGGCGTTATCTCTTACGTCATGGGCGAAGGTGTCACATTGGTTTCAAGTGCCGAGGAAACGGCAAAAGATTTGTATCGAACATTGGTTGAAAATGGCTTGTTACGAACACAGTCATCAACCCCTGCAACACATAGATTCTTAGCAACCGGTGATGCAAAGGCTTTTGAAACCTTGGCTCGACGATTTCTAGGTCCCGAGGTCACACAAGTCGAGCACAAGGAGCTATAAATGGCACGCAATGATGGGCGCACAATTAATGATCTGCGCGAAATTAAATTTACTCGCGGTTGGTTAGATCATGCCGAAGGATCAGTATTAGTTGAATTCGGTAAGACTCGTGTTTTGTGTGTTGCATCATTTACACCAGGCGTGCCGCGTTGGTTAAAGGACACGGGTAATGGGTGGGTTACATCAGAGTATTCAATGCTGCCTCGTGCAACTCATACACGTTCAGACCGCGAAAGCGTTAAAGGAAAGCTCGGTGGTCGCACACAAGAGATTTCACGTTTAGTTGGTCGTTCTTTGCGCGCAGTAGTGAATATGAAAGAACTTGGTGAAAACACAATCGTTATCGACTGTGATGTTTTACAAGCAGATGGTGGAACACGCACAGCAGCAATCACAGGTGCTTACGTTGCACTTGCAGATGCAATCTCTTGGGCAAAGGCACAGGGGCACATTAAGGCAGATGCAAAGCCGCTCAATGATTCTGTTGCAGCGGTGAGTGTTGGAATTATTGATGGTGTTCCGATGCTAGATCTTTGCTATGAAGAAGATGTGCGCGCAGGAACAGATATGAATGTTGTTGTTGCTGGTGATGGTCGATTCATTGAAGTTCAAGGAACTGCTGAAGGCGAGCCTTTTGATCGCGCATTGCTAAATGAACTTCTTGATTTAGCAGTTGCTGGATGTGCAACACTTAATCAGATGCAGAAAGATGTTCTTGCTAAGTAATGTCTCACAAACTTGTTTTAGCAACACGTAATCAAGGAAAGATCACTGAGTTTCGACGGATTTTGGATGCATTAGCGCCAGGGGCCATAGAACTTATTGGTGTGGATCAATTCCCAGATTTGGTAGATGTTGAGGAGACAGGATCAACATTTGAAGAAAACTCTTTACTTAAGGCGCGCTATACAAGCCAAGCAACTGGGTTGCCGGCGATTGCTGATGATTCAGGGTTATGTGTTGATGCATTAAATGGCGATCCAGGGATTTTTTCTGCCAGATGGGCAGGTGAACATGGAAATGACCGAGCAAATCTAGAAAAGGTTTTAGATCAGCTCAAAGATGTTGCAGACGGACAGCGCACTGCGCACTTCATGTGCGTGGCATCGCTAGTACTTCCGGATGGTCGCCAACAGGTTGCCGAAGGTCGATTCGATGGAGTGATTCTGCGTGCCCCAGTTGGCGAGAATGGATTTGGCTACGACCCGATATTTCAGCCCGCGGGTTTGTCCATTTCTTCTGCGCAAATGAGCGCGGAGGAAAAGGATTTACTGAGCCACCGCGGAAAATCACTACGCGCATTAGCGCCTCATGTCATCCATTTGCTTGCGAGCCTGGGGTAGCCTTTACCTATCACAGCGCGTTAATTACGTGCTTATAGCAATCCAAGGAGTTCGAAGTGGCCGTTAAGAAGACCGCAAAGAAGGCAGCAAAAAAGTCTCCTGCAAAGAAGACAGCTGCAAAGAAGTCGCCAGCTAAGAAAGCTGTAGCGAAAAAGAAGACAGCTAAGAAAGCTGTCGCCAAGAGAGCAGTTGCAAAGAAGACGGCAAAGAAGTCTTCAGCAAAGAAAACTGCAACCAAGCGTGTAGTAAAGAAGACAGCCAAGAAAGCTGTTGCCAAAAAAGTTGTTAAGAAGACCGCGAAGAAGGCTCCCGCAAAGCGCGTAGTCAAAAAAGCAACAACGACTCGAGTTACATCGTCGCCAGCAGCGATCAGTGCACCAGCAAAATCTGTTGCACCTATTGCAGCCAAGCCAGTTGCTGCGCCTAAGGCATCAACTTCAAACCGCACAGCATGGATTGTTGTTATCGGAATTGTGGCACTAGTTGCAATTGTTTGGTCACAATCATCTGGATCAGATAGCGATGATGCAGCCAAGCCGACTCCATCAATGTCAGAAACTGCGGAGCCAACTGCTGAACCATCTGCAACAGAGTCAACAGGAACACCTGTTACAGCTGTAGAAGCACCAACAAAGTTTGTTGCTCTAAGCAGCGCAGATGGACTCAAGCTTCGCTGGATTGCACCAACAGCAATTGATGGTTTAACTGGTTACAACGTTGAGATTCGTGCAAACGGAGCAGGCGAGTGGACAGTAATTGCAACAGTTCCAGCCGATCAACTAACTCAGAATGTTACAAAGGCAAGTGATTCAGGATGGACTCAGTTCCGCGTTTCATCTGTGTACTCAGATGGACAGACTGCATCAGCTACAGCTTTTGGAATTCCAGGAGAGTTCAAGTAAATCTAAATTAGATTAAATAAAATCCCTCACCGATTGGTGGGGGATTTTGTTTTGCTCACTAATTTAAACATCTAGAGTTGCGCAGTTATTGCATCCACATAAGCGCGCACACCTGCAGGGACAAGGTGAACACCATCTGGTCCAAAGTACTCTGAGCGGCCTTGAGAAATAGATGCCCAATCAACTAGGTAGGCACCGTATAGAGATGCGTACTGTGCAATGAGTGCGTTGTTGTCATCTCGCCAAGCCCGTGGGACTGCTGTATTAACAACAACAATGCGAGGCTGATCCTTAATTATCTCAAATATTGCTGCGACTTGTTCTTCAGTAAGCTTGTTGTTATTGCCCAAATTCAAAACAATCGTTGCCATACTCATGTTTGCTTTGTCATTGGTAATGACTTCAAGAAGCTCGGTCGCTTGTCGTCCTACTCTTGCATTAATCAATCCGATAGGTTGACGACTATCTAATTCAAATAGAATTCCCAGAATTACTGAGTCACCTGTAACCCACAATCCAGGATCATTAACATCTGCAGGTACTGAAGGAGTGGTTGTGGTTGGCTGCAACTGCTTCTTTAATTGAGCTAATTGCTCATCACCCTTAGCAATGGCATTTGTTGCAACCGTCGCGGTTGAACCAATAATCGCAAGCACGATCAATACGACACCAGCCTTTTGGCGCAATTGCACCCGCTTTGTTCGGTATTTCATTCCCTTAAACCAATAATCAATTAATCCGGTGCGAACAGGTAGTTCAACTAAGCGTAATGAAATATCTGCCAAGGCAAAGACAATTAACACACGCAATGCATACAAAGCCCATTGTGATCCTTCAAGATCAAAATCTGGACGAGTAACTTGAAAAACTACCCAGTGCCAGAGATATATTGCATATGAACGCTCACCGATCCAAACAAATGGCTTGCTACTTAAGATAGGTGCAAAGCGGGATGCAGGATGAACAATTGAAGTAATGATTGCACATCCGAATATTCCTGCTAACGGGAAGGCCAACTTATACAAAGTTGGATCGTTTTCATCAATAAACAAGAATGCTGCAATTATTCCAAGAAATCCAACTATTCCAATTCCATCAATAAAATCTTGAGCTTTACGAGTTACCGTTTCTTGAAGGTTTTGCGGAATCCAGCGGACCGCTAAGGCTGCGCCAAGAAATAAGCCAATGCTGTGAGTATCTGTTCCAAAGTAAACGTGGCTTACCTTTGTAGTGCTAGCTGCATCTATTTGCAGGGAGACAACGAGTAAAGCAATACCTGAAAAAGCAGCAATCAATAGAGCTGCACCAGGGATCTTATTTTTGCCAAAGTAACGTAGAACCAACAACAAAATCAGCGGCCACACCAGATAGAACTGAGCTTCCACCCCTAAAGACCAGGTGTGTTGCAAAAGTGGCGGGCGTCCAATTGCTTCGAAGTAATCAGTTTCGCGAAAAACTAGCCACCAATTCATTCCACCAAACAGTGCAAATGGAGCATCACCCAAAAATCGCCGCATAGTATCTGGCGCCCAAAATCCAACAACTATTGTCGTTGTGATGATCATGAATACAAGTGGTGGTAACAAACGACGAATGCGGGCCAGGTAGAAAGCACGTAGGTCTAAACCACCACTGCGCTGAATTGAATCCAGCAACAAACGAGTGATTACATACCCAGAGATTACAAAAAAGAGGTCAACACCCAAGAAACCACCAGGAATCCACTTGAATCCAAGGTGATACAAAATTACTGCAATTACTGCGACAGCACGCAAACCATCAATTGCAGGTATGTATCGGATACCTCGTTCATTGGCCATGATTAATTAACTCCTACGAAGTAACGCTGTTTTAAATAGCGAAGAGCTATCTAGCGCTTTGCAGACTTCTTTGAAGCGCTCTTCTTTGCCGGAGCTTTCTTTGCAGCCTTCTTTGCTGTTTTCTTAGGTGCTGTTAATGCAGGACGTGTGCGTTGGCTAGCAACCTTAAGAGGCCCTGGATTAATCAAAGTGTCATCTGCGTTCAAATTATCAAGGACGCTCTTTTGTAGATCTTCTAATCTTTGGAAGGCACCATCTAGGCGATTTCGAGATTGCTGAATTGCAGACTCTGCAGCATCTAGTGATTGCTTTTGAATTCTGTATAAACGCTCTGCCTCAGAGATGACACCTGAAAGCCATTGACGATAACCAGTAACCTCAGTTGTTGCTTCAGAAACAATGCGTTCGCCTTCACGGCGGGCAGCTGTGGCAAGGGCAGAAATTTCACGCTTCTTGCTCTCGATCAGCGCTTCCGCTTCTGATTCGGCCTGTGCAATCTTGTCTTCTGCTTCAGATTCTGCTGCCTGGATATATTTGCGTCCACGAGTTTCAGCACCCGAAAGAATTGTGCGAGCCTTTGCATCGGCTGCTTCCAACTCTTCCTTGGTTGCGCGTGCAGTTTCTGACACCAAACGTGTAGCTGCAACTTGTGCCTTGCTCTCACGAGCTTGAGCAGATTTGATCATTGACATCGCAGTTTCAGTTGCGAGAATTTCAAACTCTTCTTTAGTTAAGCCGGTTATGTCACGGCGAGATTTCAGGTCTGCAAGCTGTGCTTCAAGTTCGCGAATGCGATCAACAGATGAAGGCAGGTTAGTGCTCTCTTCTTCAGTAAAGCCCACCCAGTTAAGGAAGTTCTTCTTCTGCGCCATCATGCACCTCGCTGCTCAATAAAACCGTATGTAGAGATGGCTTAGGTTAGAGCAATGACCTATTTACTGTAAATCGCCACTGAGATCGCTATGTACTGACTAATCCATGCGGCAAGCACGAATATATGGAAGAGCTCGTGGAAGCCGAAGTACTTTGCCTCGCGCCCAGGACGCTTAAGGGCGTAAAAGATGGCACCGACTGAGTAGAACAGACCGCCTATTGCGATTGGAAGTAGTACCCATAAACCACCCGCGCGATAGAGGGCCGGAGTATAGAAAACAGCAACCCAGCCCAGGGCTAGGTAATTGGCGACATATAACCATCGAGGTGCACCAATCCAGAAAACACGAAGAGCAACCCCTAG
The DNA here is from genome assembly GCA_044232665.1 of Candidatus Planktophila sp. Lineage (GTDB taxonomy): Bacteria > Actinomycetota > Actinomycetes > Nanopelagicales > Nanopelagicaceae > Planktophila. The sequence continues at coordinate 11,830 of JBIILL010000021.1, forward strand.
TGCTGCACCGATCCAGACAACTAGTAACAAGATTGTTCGATCGCGACCTTCAAGTAAAGCAACAGCGAATGGGGTGTAAGAGCCAGCAATTAATAAATTGATGTTTGCATGATCCCACCGACGCCAAATCTTTTTCTTTTCTGGCACCCAAGGGACTCGGTGATAAATAGCAGAAACACTAAATAACATAATTGCTGTAATGGAGTAAATTGCTACTGCAAACTTAAGAGAAGATTTACTCAATATGAATAAAACTAGTGAAGCGATGATAACCGCTGGAGTTGCCCCTAGGTGAAACCAACCACGTAGCTTTGGTGGAGCGGCTGGGGTCTGACTCATGCTGGCAAGCCTAGGCTACTTTCGAACAATTAACCGTGGACAAAGCCCTGCAGCACTGCCAAACTTCTGCCATGACACATAGATCACCCATATTTGAAATCAGCGATGTTTACATCGATCAAGAAGCAGCTCTTAGCCCAATGGGTTGCACCTACCTTGGCAATGGACTCAACCAGGACAAGCTAGATGACTTCTCAATCGCAGCATCTGAGGTAAGTGCGAACTTAACTCGCGAAACTTTGAAGAAGCTCTCTGCAATGCAACCAACCGATGAGATTGATCGCATTGCAAAGGCAGTCATGACCGAGCGTCTTGAGTCAAGGCTTGCTTTGCATGACAGCCAAGAAGGATTTGTACTGTGGAATGTTTTAACATCGCCACCTTCAGATGTGCGCTCGATCTTTGAACTTATGCCAAAGAAGTCAGCGCAAGATTTCGACAATATTGCCAAGCGTTTAGCTGCAGTAGATACTGCTTATAGCTCTTGGTGTGAAACCATCATGACTGTTGCGAAGAGCGGAAAAACAACCGCCCAGCGCCAGGTTAAAGGTGTTATTGAGCAGCTAGATAGTTATGCAAATGGTGGATATAGCACCATGTGTAAAAACTTTGATGCCGATGGAAAGTATCCAGCAATGCATGAGGCGGCAAAGCTTGCTGAGGCTGCATCTGCAAAGACCGCTAAGTTCTTGCGCGATACCTACCTACCAATTGCAACGCCTAATGATGCAGTTGGTGCAGATCGTTATGCGGTGTGGGCGCGCTACTTCACCGGTGCTCAATTAGATCTTCCAGCAACTTATGAGTGGGGTAAGAAGGAACTTAAGGCAATCAACGATCGCATGTGGGAGCTTGCAAAGATTATCAATCCATCCGCAAAGACTCTTCGCGAGGTTGCTGACACCCTTGATAATGACCCTAAGTACAAAGTTATTGGTCCAGAAAATGTAGTGAAGTACTTACAGGATTTCACTGATGTGGCAATGAAGCGTATGAATGGTGAGTTCTTTGAGATCGATCCACGCATTGCAATTTGCGAAGCCCGCCTGGCACCAGATGGCAGTGCATCTGCGCCGTACTACAACCCACCATCAGAGGATTTGTCACGTCCAGGAACAACATGGATTCCGATGTTGGGAAAGAATGAGGTGAGCAACTGGCACCTTGTTTCAACTTGGTATCACGAAGCAGTTCCGGGTCACCATTTACAGATCGGAACAGCAACTGTTGAGAAAGATCGCCTGACTAGATTTCAACGCACATCCGCCTGGATTAGCGGATACGGCGAAGGCTGGGCGTTGTATGCAGAGCGATTCATGAACGAACTTGGTGCATTTGATGAGCCAGGTATTGAAATGGGTTACCTCTCTGCACAAGCGTTGCGTGCTGGGCGAATTGTTGTAGATATCGGAATGCACCTTGGATACAAGGATGACAATGGTGTTGTGTGGAACGCTGAGAGTTCACGCAAGCTGCTCAATGAGCAGGCCCTACTGGATGAGGATCATTCACGAAGTGAAACTGATCGATACCTTGGCTGGCCAGGACAAGCTATTTCCTACAAGGTCGGCGAGCGCGTTTGGATGAACGCCCGTGAAGATGCCAAGGCAAGATTAGGAGCTGACTTCAATATGAAGAAGTTCCATAGCTATGCATTAAAGCTGGGACCAATGGGTCTTGATCCATTTGCAGCAGAAATGAAGTTGTGGCAGGGCCAATAAGTTACTCAGAAGTAGGTTTATGAAGTGGGGCGATTTCCAGAAATATTTGGAGATCGCCCCATTTTCATGCGTATTTCTAGAAAAGAAATATAAAAAAACTCAAGAATTTCCCACTTAGATGGTGCAAATCAGTCGCATTTAGTTCACAATTGTGAATGTCGGAGGTCAAGGGTGTTCCTCGAGGATTCCCTATGGCCGATGAATTCAGAGGCCAAAGGGCCTCTCCACATGATCCTCACGGAGGCATATTTCAATGCAACTAGACAGCAACCAATGGAACCTGGTCTATAACGTATTCTCGTTTGGACTAGTTTCGATGCTCGCTTGCACCATTTACACACTCGTTTCACAACAGCGTGTATTGGCGAAGTACCGTAACGCCCTTGTAATGTCATCGATGGTTACATTCATCGCTGGCTACCACTACCTAAGAATCTTTGATTCATTCAAGCATGCATCAGCAAATGGCATGGTTAAGCTAGATGGTTCTCAAGATGCATTCAACGAGGCATACCGTTACGTTGATTGGCTTTTGACTGTACCTCTACTACTAGTAGAAGTAATTGCAGTACTAGCTCTAGCTAAGGAAGTTTCACGCTCACTAATCACACGCCTTGTTCCAGCATCTGCTGCAATGATCGCTCTTGGTTACCCAGGTGAAATTTCAAGCGACCAGAACACACAGGTTCTATACGGTGTTCTTTCAACAATTCCTTTCATCTACATCCTTTACGTACTATTCGTAGAGCTTGGTAAGTCACTTGAGCGTCAGCCTGCAGGAGTTGCAGAGACTGTCGGCCGTTTGCGCTTGCTATTGATCGCGACATGGGGCGTATACCCAATCGCTTACATCTTCAACATCGTTGGTGACGCTTCATCTTCATCATTCGTAACAGTTCAGGTTGGTTACACACTTGCAGACGTATTGGC
>JBIILL010000082.1:0-4905 GCA_044232665.1 Candidatus Planktophila sp.
TTTTCAATCAGATCTTGAGCAGAAATCATTTTCCAGCCTCCGCAACAGTGTTGAGAATATTTACCTTGTCAAAGATTGCCGCTGGGCAACCATGACTTACCGCTGCAACCTGACCTGGTTGAGCTTTACCGCAATTAAATGCACCACCAAGAACATAGGTAGAAGGTCCGCCAACAACCTTCATTGAGCCCCAGAAGTCAGTTGTAGTTGCTTGGTATGCAACATCTTTTAATTGACCAACGATCTTGCCGTTTTTCACACGGTGGAACTGTTGGCCTGTAAATTGGAAGTTATAGCGCTGCATATCAATAGACCAAGACTTATCACCCTTAATGATGATTCCATCCTCCATTGAAGAAACCATTTCGTCATAGGTTGGACCTGTTGGGTTTGGTTGCAAAGAAACATTTGGCATGCGCTGGATTGGAACGTGCGCGGGAGAGTCGGCATAAGCGCATCCATTGCTTCGATCACGGTTAACGCGAGCTGCAATTCGGCGATCTAATTGATAACCAACTAGAAGGCCATCTTTAATGATGTCCCAGCGCTGGGCTGCAACACCTTCATCATCAAATCCAACGGTGCTTAGACCGTGAGAAGTACTGCGATCTCCAGTCACATTCATCAATTTTGAACCGTATTGCAGAGTATTTAACTTATCTGGTGTTGCAAAAGAGGTTCCTGCGTAGTTGGCTTCATAACCAATTGCACGATCCAACTCAGTTGCATGGCCAATAGATTCGTGAATTGTCAGCCACAAATTAGATGGATGGACTAACACGTCATAGCGACCAGGTTCAACCGATGGTGCTGCAACCTTTTCAGCTAGCAATGATGGAAGCTCTGCAATCTCTGCATCCCAATCCCAGTGCTTATTTCCCATCCACTCCCAGCCAAAGCCTGCAGGTTGAGCCAATGTGCGCATAGCTTCAAAACCATGAGCGCCAATTGAAATCGCTTCAATCTGAGTTTGTATGCGGACTCGTTGCTGTGTGGTGCTGGTGCCATAAGAATCGGCATAGTGCTTTTGTTCTTTAACAAACATAGTTTGTGCAGAGGTGTGATTAACACCAGCACTCTTGAGTAAACGATTACTCAAATCAGCTAAGCGATCCTTCTTCTCAGAATCAGAGACTGTGAATGGATCAATTTCATACTCTGACACCCAGGTCTGGTTTGCATAGACCGGTTCGGTAACAAGTGAAACTAACTCTGTTGATAATGGCTTTGAAGTTTTAGCCATTGCAACAGCGGTCATCGCAAGCTTCTTGGCAACTTCCACAGAGATCTCAGGAGATGAAGCAAAGCCCCAAGCACCGTTGACGATGACTCGCACGCCAACTCCGGCGATTGATTCATCACTTTGGGTCTCTGGGCGGGCATCACGCAAAGAGAGCAAACCAGTGCGCGTGCGCTCGATCCGCACATCAACATGGGAAGCGCCAGCGTCTTTGGCTGTGCTAATTGCGGCATCACTAACAGCTGTTAGTGGAAGGGCTAGAAAATCTGCATCAACGTTTTTATTCACCCCAGAACCCTAATTCAAATCCTGCATTAGGGAAAGTGTCTACAGGTCCCTCCTATGGCCAATTCTTTTATGCTATTCCAATGAAGTTTGTAATTTCTGTGATTGATGACCTCCAGAGCCCTGGCACCCCTGCTGAGATGGTCGAAATCGATAAGTTCAATGACTCTTTGCGAGCAAATGGACAGTGGATCTTTGCCTGGGGGTTGCAACCACCAGAGACTGCCACAGTGATTGATAATCGTAACGATGCAAACATAAGCACCGGAAAACCATTGTTTGACGTCAAAGAGAATTTTAGTGGCTTATGGATAATCGAGGCTGAAAGCGCCGAAGTAGCTGAAAGGTTGGCGTATTTGGCATCAAAGGCATGCAATAGAAAAGTTGAACTTCGCCCAATGCACTAAGCGTGGATACAAATCGCGCTAAAGAGCTATCAGCAATTAAGAAAAAGATTTCTAATGTTGATCCGGCCTTTGCTTCTGCAATTAAGGATTTAGAACCCTGCACATTCGGATTAGTTAAACCAAAGCTTTCTCAGTATCAATCACTTATTCGGGCGGTGATTGCCCAGCAGGTTAGTACCGCTGCAGCCCGAACAATTACCGGAAGACTTGAAACCAAGTGCGCAGGATCAATTACGGCCGAAAGAGTTGGCGCACTTTCTCTCAAGCAACTGCAGTCTGTTGGCTTAACCGGTGCAAAGGTGCGCACAATTAGTGAGCTGACTTCTGCTGCACTATCTGGGGAAATCAACTTTAGGAAATTCTCACATATGTCTGATGAAGAGATTATTGGAGAACTAGTCCCGTTATTTGGCATAGGACGATGGACTGTAGAGATGTTCTTAATCTTTCATCTTGGACGCTTGGATGTCTGGCCGGTAGATGACTTAGCTGTGCGTCGTGGGTGGGATAACTTGCACGGAAACTCAGAACCCATTAAACCTAAAGTTTTGCAAGGTTTAGGAGACCAGTTTGCTGGGATGCGAAGTGTTGTTGCCTGGTATTGCTGGAGAGCTTCTTAGTTACTGGGCTTGAATAGCATCATGGACATATTGAGCTAAGCCTCTAACACGTCCATCGTAATACTCTTTAAATCGGGGATCTTCTATATACATAAGAGCTAGATTCTTTTGCATGTCTATTGAGCAATCATAAAACCACTTTGTAATAGCCTCGCGATGGGCAATCACAGCAGCCTTAGTCTTATCTGAGTCAATAGGTAGTGAATTACCAAAGGCATAGACAAACAGTTCAGTTGCAGCTTCCTGATCCACTTTGGCTGCTTGAAATTCATCGTTTGAGTACTTGGAAGTTTTGGATTGGGATTGCTTATAGGCGTCAGTGTTGCCCCAACGCTCTTGTACTTCTTTGTCATATTCGCTCATTTGTAAGAATTTTACAACGACCCTTCCAACATTCCTAGGACTTGCTGTCTTGGAGCCATTTTTTGCGTTCACGCTCGGGCAGCTTTTCGATGGTATATCGAAGCATTGTGCGTGGCATTTCATGAGCATGTTCACTTAAAAACCTTCGCAGCATCATGACATTTCTTTTGCCTAATTCCCGAAGCATCCAGCCAGAAGCTTTATGAATTAAGTCCTGTTCATCCTTTAGCAATGACTCTGCAATGATGATTGTTGGCTCTAAATCCCCGGCACGAATTAATGCAAAAGTTAAGATCATTGAGACTCGACGTTGCCACAGAGACTTTGATTTGGATAGCTTTAGCAGCAATGGCATTGGGTCTTTAACCTCAGTTAAATAAACACCCATCCAAGGGGCAGACACATCAACTAGATCCCAATTATTTACTCGCTCTGCCCGAACTTGCTTCATATAGAAGTCAAATAACTTCTTACGCTCCTGTGAATTTTTTACTTTAGCAAATTGATGGTTAAGAATTATTGCTGCACACAGACGTGCTTCATGAAATGGCGAATTGAATAGCTTTTCTACTTCTTTTAACTCCAGATTCTGATACTTCTTTGCAACTGACCTTGTTTGGGGAACTGTTCCGCCAAGGAACAAGTCACCCTCGCCATATTCTCCTGGGGCAGTCTTATAGAAGCGTGCAAGGTCGCTGATCCTGCCTTTCTTAGTAAAGGCTCTTAGTTCAGCTAAAGCAAGGCTGGCACTCATACGTGAAATATACACAGCACTTTTTATTACCTTCTAGCAGTCCCAGGAGTAGCCTGCAAAAGGTCCGTCACATCGTTGACATTTTCAAAGGAGAAAAAAATGACCGATTATGTAGCCCCTGGACAGTCTGGGAGCAAAGTTACTTTCAAGCCACGCTATGACCATTGGATTAATGGTGAGTATGTAAAGCCAGATTCAGGTCAGTACTTTGAAAATGTAACTCCAGTAACTGGAAAAGTATTTTGTGAAATCGCACGAGGTAATTCAAAAGATATTGATAAGGCATTAGATGCTGCACACGCTGCTGCAAAGGCGTGGGGAAAGACATCTGCAACAGCACGAGCAATCATTCTTAACAAGATTGCAGATCGCATGGAACAGAATCTTGAAATGTTGGCCGTTGCAGAAACTTGGGACAACGGAAAGCCAATCCGCGAAACAATCCATGCAGATATGCCACTTGCAATAGATCACTTCCGCTATTTTGCCGGTGCTATCCGCGCACAAGAAGGATCACTCGGCGAGCTAGATGAAGACACAGTGGCCTATCACTTCCATGAGCCACTAGGTGTTGTTGGACAAATCATTCCGTGGAACTTCCCAATCTTGATGGCTGTGTGGAAGTTAGCTCCAGCATTGGCAGCAGGTAACTGCATTGTTCTAAAGCCAGCTGAGCAAACACCGGCATCGATCATGGTCTTGATGGAACTGATTGCTGACCTACTACCACCAGGTGTTCTAAACGTTGTTAATGGATTCGGTGTTGAAGCCGGTAAGCCATTGGCATCATCTCCTCGTATTGCAAAGATCGCATTTACTGGTGAAACAACTACTGGTCGTTTGATCATGCAGTACGCAGCAGACAACATCATCCCTGTCACGCTAGAGCTAGGTGGCAAGAGCCCGAATATTTTCTTTGCAGATGTTGCAGCAGAAAACGATGCTTTCTATGACAAGGCACTTGAAGGCTTCACCATGTTTGCCCTAAACCAGGGTGAGGTATGTACATGTCCTTCACGTGGATTGATTGACACCAAGTTCTATGACAAGTTCTTGGGCGATGTCACTAAGCGCACACAAGCTGTTGTTCAAGGTCACCCATTGGATCTTTCAACAATGATTGGTGCGCAAGCTTCAAATGATCAACTTCAAAAGATTCTTTCCTATATCGAAATTGGAAAGAAAGAGGGAGCAAAAATAATTACTGGTGGTGAGCAAGCCGACCTAGGCGGCGAA
>JBIILL010000022.1:0-14603 GCA_044232665.1 Candidatus Planktophila sp.
CCTCACTTTGGCGCTTACGCCTCTCCTGCGATAGATTTACCCTCCTCGCGGACGTAGCGCAGTTGGTAGCGCGGAACCTTGCCAAGGTTCAGGTCGCCGGTTCGAACCCGGTCGTCCGCTCTGATATTCGCCGTTTGGATTTAACTCTCTAGGGAATGAAATCTGACGGCGATATTTCTATGGTCGGGTGGCCGAGAGGCGAGGCAAGGGATTGCAAATCCCTCTACACGGGTTCAAATCCCGTCCCGACCTCCATTTTTAGTGAAAGAGTTCGCTCTACACATAACGGAGGCACGATGTCTGCAGATGATTCAACACGACCATGGGGTCGCTATGAAGTTCTGCAGGAAAGTGATCTTCATAAAGTTAAGTGCATCTACGTAAAGCCAGGAACTCGACTTTCATATCAACGTCATCAAAAGCGTCGCGAACATTGGGTCATCGTTTTCGGAACTGCAACTGTTGTCATCGATGGTGAAACATTCACAAAGCATCCAGGTGAAACAGTTGCTGTTGAAGTGGGTCAGCTCCATCGCATCGGGAACAGTGGCACTGACGAATTGATATTCATCGAAGTTCAAACTGGCACCTACTTTGGCGAAGATGATATTGAGCGTATTGAGGATGATTACGCCCGATAATTCATTGTTGTATAGTTCATCCACCTAAGGATCGTTGGCTCAGCGGTAGAGCACCACATTGACATTGTGGGGGTCACTGGTTCGATCCCAGTACGGTCCACTTAGTAGATATAACTCACATTTAACGTAAATAACCCCTACATATTCAATGCCTACTCGCGAGTTAGGCTCATCAATCTTTACAGTTAAGACATGAAGACAGATGTCAAGCACCCAACCATCATTCAAGGTGGAATGGGAATTGCTGTCTCTTCTTGGCAGTTAGCACAACAGGTTGCAATTGCCGGCGAGCTTGGCGTTATTTCAGGAACAGCAATTGATTCAGTGGTCGCTCGTCGCCTGCAAGATGGAGACCTCTCGGGTGACATTCGACGCGCAATGTCGCATTTTCCTAACCAGAAAACCATCTCTGAAATCATGGACCGCTTCTACGTTGAAGGCGGTCGCGCTGCAGATAAGCCGTATTTAGATGTTCCAAAGTTGAGCATTAAGGGAAATCTTTTCTCCAACAATTTGTTGGCCGTTTCCAGCTTTGTTGAAGTGTGGCTCGCCAAAGAAGGACACAACGGTCTCATCGGCATGAACATCTTGGAAAAGATTCAACTAGCAATCCCCGCGCAGCTCTATGGAGCAATGCTTGCCGACGTTGACTACATTTTGATCGGTGCTGGTATTCCAGCGCAAATTCCACACTTGCTCAATGAGATTTCAATCGGCAATAAAGTTGCCATGAAGGTCGAAGTTGCAGAAACAAAAGATAAGCACTATCTGCATTTTGATCCAACGACCCTTGGAATTGAAAACTTTCCAATCAAACGTCCACAATTCTTAGCTATCGTTTCTTCACACGCACTTGTCGCGTATCTGAATAAGGATGAAGAAACCAAGCCTGATGGCTTTGTAATTGAGTACCACGTTGCAGGAGGTCACAACGCTCCCCCACGAGCAAAGAATGCAATCGATGACAATGGCGAAGCGGTCTACAACGATCTAGATATTCCTAATCTTGAAAAGATCCTGGCATCAGGCTCCCCGTTTTGGCTAGCAGGTGGCTTTGCAACACCGGCAAGGGTTGTCGAAGCATTGGCACATGGGGCTAAAGGCGTTCAAGTCGGTTCAGTCTTTGCCTTATCTAATGAATCTGGATTTACCGATGAAAATAGATCCAAAGTTCTCAACTCTCTTGCCGATCCGAATATGCGTGTTCTTACAGATGCAAGTGCCTCGCCTACAGGATTTCCCTTCAAGGTTATACAAAACAACCAAACTCTCTCTAATGACAATCTCTACAAAGAGCGCACACGCATTTGCGATCTAGGATATTTGCGCACGATGTATCAACGCGAAAAGGGAGGGATCGGATATCGATGCCCTGCAGAACCACTTGATAATTACGAATTTAAAAATGGCCAAGTAGATCAAGCACAAGGGTCAAAGTGCCTCTGCAATGCATTGATGGCAGATATCGGACTCGGCCAACTTCGACCTGATGGCAGAACTGAGATTTCACTACTGACATTTGGATCAGACTTAGAGGGTCCACGCGCAATGCGTGATAAGTACCCGAATGGTTGGAACGCACTACAGGCAATTAACTTCTTAAAGGAACAGATTTCTTAGTTTCTCAATCTATGATTTAGTTTCTTATGAATCAGCTACTGCTTAATGTCCCGGCCTTTGCCTTTGCCACGCTTTTGTTAGTGATGGTGCCAGGTCAGGGTGTTGCCATGGTTTTAAGGCAATCAATACTTGGTGGAAGCAAGGCGGCATTTCTTTCAGCTATTGGGAATTGTGTTGGCATTCTTACCTGGGCTATCGCTAGTGCAATTGGCTTATCTGCAATCTTTGCTCAATCTCAGACCGCTTACTCAATTCTAAAGTGGGTTGGAGTGAGCTACTTAGTTTTTATTTCACTACAAACCTTGTTTGCGCTCCGACATGAATTTGGAAAGTTCGATCTAGAAACCAAAAGTGAAGAGAGTAACTGGGCATCCTTTCGATTAGGGCTCATTACCAATCTGACCAACGTGAAGGCTGCGGTCTATGCGGTTGCTTTCTTGCCAGCATTTGTTCCAAGTAACTTTTCACTAGCTTGGGGAATCTTCATCTTTGGTTCGATCTGGGCGTTGGTTTCTATTCTCTGGAATATCTTCTTGATCTGGACGGTTAAAAAGTCATCTGTTTATATTCAAAGACCAGCAGTTAGGCGCACCCTGACAGCGATATCAGCCCTTGGAATCATGGGATTAGCTATCGGCCTAGCTCTATCGTCCGGCCGTTAATCCCTCTATAAAGATCAGACTATTTTGAAAGATTAGCTCCTGGTCATAATCCAAAGTTGCAACGTGGTAACTATTCACCAATTCGATACGGGTCTTAACCTTTGAGCCAATCTCAGCCAAAATGATTTCAGTATTTGCAACCGGCAAGGTGTGATCATCGACGGAATGGAATAGCTGAATCGGAACTGTAATTTTGCCTAGATTACGACGTGTTACCCGCAGCATCTTAAGTAGCTGATAAATACCACGAGTTGGAAGTGCGTCATAGCCCCACTCAGTAATGCCGGGTCGCTTGATGTCATCGCCAACGCTGGCACGCAACTTCTGAAAACGAGATAGGAAAAACGCTAACTCGACAGGAACGCCCTTCACGAAAATCATAGGGTTAACAAGAATTAATCCTGCAATAGCCTCATTATTGGACTCAGCGACGTTGAGAACAGTTCCCCCGCCCATCGAGAGACCGACTAAAAATATTGTGTCGCAGGTTTTCTGAAGCTCACTTAGCTCAAAGGTAATCTTTGCTGGCCATTCATCCCACTTGGTTTTGTTGAGATCTTCGACCTTCGTCCCATGACCGGGCAATAGGGGAACTCGAACTGTGTAACCCTTTGAGTGCAAGAACTCGCCCCATGGGCGCATAGATGGTGGCGATCCCGTAAATCCGTGAACTAGAAGTACGCCAACATAGGCATTCTTACCCGAACCAATTGCAGACCAATCCTGCATCCATCCTGCGGGTGCTCCTTCAACTGCCATAAGAAAATACTATGGCCTGACTGTTGTCAGTTCAATGACATACGATCGCCCACATGGTGAACATTGGTGAGACTCTTCTCTCGGATACCACCTTTGCTGTAATCGATTTAGAAACATCTGGTGGCTCTCCGAAATCTGGTGCCGGTGTTACAGAAATTGGTGTTGTAAAAGTACGCGGAGGCGTTGTTCTTGGCACATTTCAGAGCTTTGTAGATCCAGGTCACTCACTACCGCCCTTCATTACTCAGTTAACTGGCATCACTGATGACATGTTGTTATCTGCGCCGTTTATCGATGAGGTTTTACCAACTCTTTTTGCGTTTCTTGGAGCGCCAGAAGAGACAGTTTTAGTAGCTCATAACTCTCCCTTTGATATGAGTTTCCTCAAGGCTGCCGCACTTGTTCATGAATACCCATGGCCCAATTACTTAACAGTCGATACTGCCCGACTAGCACGGGCTGTTCTTGATAGAGACGAAGTTATTAATTGCAAACTTGGCACGCTCGCAGAATTCTTCAAGACAGAAACATCGCCTAACCACCGGGCCCTCGATGATGCACTTGCAACAGTGGATGTATTACATGGAATCATCGAAAGACTTGCCGGTCATAAGGTGCGAACTTTTGAGGAAATGCGCAGTTTTCCTTCAAAAAAGAAGAGAGTTAAGCGCCCAATTTCTGAGTAAGTTCTGCCCATTGTGTAACTAATCGCGTTGCCGCTCCGGAATCAATGGCATCGACTGCACGTGAAATACTAAGTGCCATGCGATTGTGAAGATTTAAATCAAACCGCGCCTCGTATGCAGCTATTGCTGCTGCTGCATTTAGAACTACTGCATCACGTGGCGCACCTTTCTCCCCAGCAAAAATCGCTGTCGTGATTCGGGCATTTTCAGTTGAATCTCCCCCAACAAGGGCTGCAATCGGAGCGCGTTGAATATCAAAATCCAACGGATCTATAAGGGCACTCGAAATTTCTCCACCGCCGATAGTCAATACAGAGGTGGTCGTTGCAAGGGTAATTTCATCTAAACCATCATCGCCACGGAAAACAAAGCCGTCCACTCCTCGATCCGCGAGTACCTGCGCCATCACCAAGTGCATACGATCATTAGCAACACCGATCGCTGCTGCTTGGGGTTTTGCTGGATTAGCTAGCGGACCCAAGATGTTAAGGACAGTGGGAGTCCCTAGCTCCTTTCGTGCAGGTGCAGCAAAACGCATAGCTGGATGGAAGACCGGTGCAAAACAAAAGCCAATTCCAAGTTGCGCAAATGTTTTCTCAACACCTACCCCGTCGAGGTTGATGTTGATGCCAAGTGCCTCAAGTAAATCTGCTGCACCTGACTTAGACGATGCTGCTCGGTTACCGTGTTTAACAACTTTAACTCCAGCTGCCGCGGCAATAATCGCAGCGGTCGTTGAAATATTGATCGTGTGAGCACCATCTCCGCCAGTACCGACTGTGTCCACAGCTCTTTCGGTGATAGTTATTGGACCGCAGTGCTGATACATCTGAGTAACTAAAGCACCGACTTCTTCTGCAGTTTCACCCTTAGCTTTTAAGGCGAGTAGGAATCTTTTGATTACATCTATGCCCGCATTTCCAGTGAGAATTTCATTCATGCACCACTGAACATCTGCGGTTTCAAGATCTAGCCCGGAGTCCAAACGCGAGATGTTTGATTCCCACCGCGATTGCATCATCTCGATATTTAAGCAGAAACGAGTGTGGTGCCGCGGAGTAATTGCGCCGCTGTTTTAGCCAGGGTAAATGGATCAATGGGGTGAACAACTGAGGCTTCAGCCATTGACCAGGCAGCAAGCCACGCATCTTCTTTGCGACCTGTAATTACCAATACCGGTGGACAATTAAAAACTTCATCTTTTAATTGGCGGGCCATTCCCATCCCACCTTCTTGGGCGGCCTCCCCATCAAGAATGAACAGATCTGCGCGAGCTCCTCCACCAATGCTTTTGGTGTCAACATAGGCACGCAAGGCAGAACCTGTCGCAAATTCATGAATCTCGTGTTCTGGCAGATCCACCGCAACTCGTCGACCCAGAGCGGAGGCAATTGATGCACGAACCGATGAATCATCTGAGTAAACAATGATTTGCTTCTTGGTCTCTGACATAGGGCAAAGTCTATTCTCGAAGTGCTGATCTGGCCTCGTTTTTTCCAGCCAGAGCCAGCACTTTTATAGTGATCCGTTTCACCTCAGATGCGCTCAATTACGACACCCTGTGAGCACGCTGGCAAGACGCCGAGCCTAATTTCGGGAATAATCGCCTCTATGTCAAGCACCGTCGCACATCAGAAAATCACACGCCCCAACGCAGTAGCTGTGGGCACGATCGTGTGGCTTGCAAGTGAACTCATGTTCTTTGCTGCTTTATTCGCAATGTATTTCACAATTAGAGCCGTTCAGGGTCCTTCGATCTGGGCTGAGTCAACTGTGCTTTTGAATATTCCCTTTGCAGCATTTAATACAACCATTCTTGTTCTCTCTTCTGTTACATGCCAATTCGGTGTCTTTGCTGCTGAACGTTTTCAAAATTATCGAACCGGTAATGTATTTCAATTCACCAAATGGGGAATGCGCGAATGGTTTGCCACTACTTTCCTCATGGGAGCATTTTTCGTTTCTGGCCAAATCTATGAATACGCAATGTTGGTCTCTGAAGGCAAGACACTCTCGTCAGATGCATACAGCTCCGTGTTCTATGTTGCTACTGGGTTCCACGGTTTACACGTTACTGGCGGACTCATTGCATTTTTGATCGTCATGGTTCGAGTTTCTAAAGCACGCCGCTTTACACATCAGCAAGCAACAACAGCAATTGTTGTTTCGTATTACTGGCACTTCGTAGACGTTGTGTGGATCGCACTCTTTTCCGCGATATACCTGATTAAGTAGTAAGGACATTAATTGAAGCGTTTATCCCGCTACCGCCGTCACAAGGCAGCAGCACCTCTCCTCCTCTTTTTCGCACTTCTCACAGTTGGAGCAACCTTTAGCGTTGCTAGCGCAACGACTTCTGCAGAAACAACCTCTGTCGATCGTTCCGTCCAAATTGAAGAAGGTCGCCAGATATTTCTTAAGGGTTGCTCTTCCTGTCACGGCATAAATGCCGAAGGCGCACAAATTGCACCATCACTCATAGGTGTTGGAGCGGCATCAGTAGATTTCCAAGTTGGAACTGGTCGCATGCCTATGGCTGATATGAGCACACAGGCAATGCGTAAGGATCCGATCTATAACGAAGAAGAAACAGCTGCTTTGGCTGCCTACGTTGCAACCCTTGCACCTGGCCCAGCTATTCCAGGTGAGTCAGAACTTAATTTTGAGCGAGATGGCAGCACTGCTGAAGGTGGAGAGTTGTTCCGCAACAACTGCGCAATGTGTCACAACTTTGCCGGTCAAGGTGGCGCCTTATCACAAGGAAAGTACGCCCCAACATTGATGGGTGTTGAGCCAAAACACATCTATGAAGCAATGGTTACCGGTCCGCAATCCATGCCAGTGTTTAGTGATAAAACAATTACCCCAGAAGAAAAACTTTCCATCATCAAATGGATCAAGGCAGCAGAGAAAGAACCAAATCTTGGCGGTGCATCTCTTGGCCGCGTTGGTCCAGTAACAGAAGGTTTATTAGGTTGGGTGTTGGGACTAGGAATGCTAATCGGCGTTGCTGTCTGGCTAGCGATGAAGGCGAGATAGAGCAATGTCTAATGAAATCGAAGCCATAAAAGATCCGGGTTTGCCTGCCCACGTTCACCGCAAAGCTGACACTGATCCAAAAGCGGCTCGGCGAGCTGAGCGTCAAGTTGCAACCATGTTCCTGGTGTCAGCTCTTGGAACACTCTTACTTATCTTTTCATTTTTCTTCATTCCTGATGATGTCTTTGTATTTATTCCAATCATGGGAAATCAGAATGCGCATCAACTCGGCCTAGGTCTGGGTATGGCTATCTCGCTATTCTTTATTGGAATGGGCGCGATCCATTGGGCAAAAACTTTGATGCCAGATACTGAAGTAGTTGCACAGCGACATGAATTTCGCTCTCCAGATTCAGATCGTAAAGACTTCGTAAGTGCTGTAAAAGAGGGAGCTGCCGCTTCAGGCCTTGGCCGCCGATCACTTATAAAGAGATCACTAGGTGCTGCACTTGGCTTATCTGCCCTATCTCCATTAATTCTTCTACGCGACTTAGGACCTTTGCCTGGCAAGGAACTTGAGAAGACAACCTGGAAAACTGGTACTTATTTGGTAACAGATCCTGGCAATCGCCGCATCAAAGCTTCTGATCTAGAAGTTGGCGCGGTGGCTCAGGTTCTCCCTGAAATTGCAGATCCAGAGCATCGTAAGCTGAGCGACATCGCAAAGGACGCGGTCTTGCTCATTCGTCTTCGCCCGCAAGAGTTCAATCTTGAGTCAGACCGATTGGCAATGACTCATGATGGAATCATCGCCTTCTCTAAGATTTGTTCACACATGGGATGCGCGGTGGCGCTCTATGAGCAGCAAACTAAGCACCTGCTCTGCCCATGCCATCAATCAACATTTGATGTAACTCGTGCGGCCAAAGTGATCTTCGGACCTTCCGCCAGGCCATTACCTCAGTTAGATATTACAATTGATGACGCGGGGTATCTCGTAGCACGTCAACCATTCTCCGAACCAGTCGGACCTAGTTTCTGGGAGCGAAACTCACAATGACAGTCGAAGCGCGTTTAGGCACCGTTGCTAATTATGTAGATGAGCGCACGGGCGGTGCTGCCTGGATGAAGAAGAACCTGCAAAAGGTTTTTCCCGATCACTGGTCTTTCCTCTTAGGTGAAATTGCGCTGTACTCATTTGTTATTTTGCTCTTGTCCGGAACTTTTCTCACATTTTGGTTTGATCCTTCCCAGCGTGAAGTTATCTATGAGGGTAGCTACGAGCCTCTTGAAGGCATAAAGATGTCGGCTGCTTACGCTTCTGCACTGCACATCTCCTTTGAGGTTCGCGGTGGACTTCTGATGCGTCAGATCCACCACTGGGCGGCGCTTATTTTTATGGCAGCAATCGTGGCTCACATGATGCGCGTGTTCTTCACTGGAGCATTTCGTAAGCCACGTGAAGGAAACTGGATTATCGGTATTGGACTCTTGACTCTGGGAATTGTAGAAGGATTCCTTGGTTACTCACTTCCAGATGATCTCTTGTCAGGTACTGGGATTCGTATCGCTGAAGCAATCATTCAAGCCATACCAGTGGTGGGCTCTTATCTTGCCTACTTTGCATTTGGCGGAGCCTTCCCAGGTGAAGCGTTTATTCCACGCATCTACACGGTGCACGTGTTGTTATTGCCAGGAGCATTCTTGGCGTTAATCACCGTCCACCTAATGTTGGTGTGGTACCAGAAGCACACTCAGTTCCCTGGACCAGGACGCACAGAAAAGAATGTTGTTGGTTATCCGTTGATGCCTACCTACATGGCTAAAGCTGGCGGATTCTTCTTCATCGTCTTTGGTGTGACCGCCTTCCTAGGTGCTGTTGCATCAATCAACCCGATCTGGCTTTTTGGTCCCTATACGCCAGGACAAATTACTGCAGGTTCCCAGCCCGATTGGTATATGGGATGGCTTGACGGATTAGTTCGTATGGCTCCCCCAATAGAAACCCACGCTTTCGGTCACACTATTTCTTGGAACATCTTGATACCGGGATTGATTATTCCTGGCATCTTGTTTACTGGAATGGCGTTATATCCATTTATTGAAAGTTGGATAACTGGCGATAAGCGCGAGCATCACTTACTAGATCGCCCACGTAATGCACCTAACCGCACCGCACTTGGTGCGATGTCACTGACCTTCGTACTTGTTACATTGATTAATGGTGGTAACGACATTCTTGCCACACACTTTGATCTCTCCATCAACCAGATCATGTGGGGTACTCGTTTCGGAGTACTCATACTTCCTCCGCTTGCTTTTGTGATCACAAAGCGCCTTTGCTTGTCATTACAACGCGCAGATCGCGAACTAGTCCTTCACGGCCGTGAGACCGGGACACTTCTACGTTTGCCACATGGTGAGTTTGTAGAAGTCCATGAACCGATCTCACCTGAGAAGGCATACTTCCTCACTTCACATGAACAGGCTCCAGCTCTTGAGCTTCCAGAAGTTGATGTTCGTGGAGTAAAGCGCGCAGGTTTGTTGAGAAACAAGCTTCGCTCACGCATGAGTGTTGCTAACGCTGAAGCGATTCCTAAGGTTTCAGTTAACGATCTGAAAGAGATCGAACATCACTAATTAGCTATAACAAGCCAAACACCCAGTGCTGTAATTCCTATTCCTAGGAAGCCTTGGGTGTTTACTTTTTCACCGAACAAAAAGAATGCCTCTAGAGCTGTTGCCGGTGGAACCAAATAGAGCAAAGAGGAAACCGAAGCAGCACTGCCGGTATTAAGTAGCCACAACAAGAGCAAAATTGCCCCTACCGATAGCACGGCAATTAGCCACACAAAGGAAACAATAAATTGCCCGCTCCATTGAATTCGAGTGCCACCTGTTGCAACGGCTGCAATCCCTAATACCAAGCCACTTGCAAGGTATTGATAGGCGGTGCCAGAGATGAGCGGAACATCAGCGCCGATCTTTTTCTGCAACAAAGTCGCTGCAGTACTTCCGATTAGCGCAACAAGAATTCCGATAACACCGCTTATTGGGATGTCTTGCTCAAATGAAGGACCTAAAACTAGAACAACACCGATTAATCCGAATATCAACCCGACTACTTGCTTTGTTTTGAGTTGCTCTCCCAATACCTTTACCGCCAAGATTGAAACCAACACCGGCTGCAGACTGGTTACGACTGCGGCCACACCCGCCGGCAGCCCCTTGGAAATAGAGTAAAACACTCCCCCTAGGTAACAGGCATGAAGAAAGAAGCCGATCACAGAAGAGCGGGTAATAGCTGATGCACCTATTGCAATAGGAGATTTCATTACCGCAGCGATTGCAAACAATATAAGCGCTGCGATTAGTACCCGCACCGACAAGAATATGAAGGGATCGGCAAAGGGCAAACCATACTTCGCCCCAACAAAACCAGTGCTCCACAAGAGCACAAAAAGCACTGGAGCAAATCTAGATAGTTTTAAGCCTCGCAAATCGCCTTCAACCGGACTAATGACTTAGCCATCCACTTCGGATTATGAGCCATCGCCCCGGTTATCTTTAACCAACGGGCTGCATATCCAGGGATTGCGCTGGCATCAAAAGATTCGGTGACTTGCGTGGAGCCGTTGCCTAACTCAGCTAGTTCGTATGTCCAGGTCCACTTCATTAAGTGACACCATGAAATTTTTTTATTCTCCTCAAAAGCCACTACCGTATTTTTAATGCGATATGGAATCTTGATTTTCATCGCCATAGAGAACTTCGCCCCTAGGAACAATCGTGCTGGGCCTGAGACAGTACTCTGAATAGTTTCAGAGCCGTCAAACAACTTATGTGATGCCGGGTTTGCGAGTAAATCAAATATTGTGCTGGCTGGTGCATTGATGATGATTCGCGCAGCTGTGGTGTTTGGGGAATCTGTGGGAAGAATTTCCGCCCGGATCTCGCTCATTAGTGTGAAGTAGAAGTTGCTGGCTTCTCGTACTCGGTAACCATTCCGATGACAGAGATCATCAAAGCTCCGAGGCCAATTAGTGAGAGCCACCAACCAATTAACAACCCAAGACCAAGTGTGCAGGCACTGAGCGCAACCGGTAAAGGCCACCATGAGTGTGGGCTATAGAAACCTAGTTCGCCCGCGCCATCAGAGATTTCAGCGGTTAAATTATCTTCAGGGAGATCAACACCGATGCGCTTTTGTGTAAACCAAACGTAGAAGCCAATCATCCCTGCCAAGCACGCTGACAAAAGTAATCCGCTAATACCTAATGGTTCTCCACCGATTAACACATAGATAACGGTAACGATCACATAGAAGACTGCTAATCCACCAAATAATTTCCAAGAGGCTTTCATCTTCTAATGCTTCCCCTCAATTTTGACATGTGGGTGATGCAAATCAAAAGCTGGACGCTCACTTGAAATGCGAGGCATAGACAAGAAGTTGTGACGCGGTGGTGGACAGGATGTCGCCCACTCAAGTGAGCTTCCATAACCCCAAGGATCATCCACTCCAACCATTGGTGACTTACGAGTAATCCATATATTGATAAAGAACGGAATCATCGAAAGTGCCAACAAGAATGAACCAATAGTTGAAACAGTGTTCATGAAGGTAAAGCCATCACCAGGAAGATAGTCGGCATAACGACGAGGGAATCCCTTGATGCCTAACCAGTGCTGAATCAAGAATGTTAAGTGGAAACCAACAAATAAGGTCCAGAAGTGAATCTTGCCAAGACGCTCATTGAGCATGCGTCCTGTCATCTTTGGCCACCAGAAATAAAAGCCTGCAAACATTGAAAACACTACTGTTCCAAAGAGCACATAGTGGAAGTGAGCAACCACGAAGTAACTAGCTGACACTGCAAAATCAAGTGGTGGTGAAGCAAGAATAATTCCTGTTAGACCACCAAATAGGAATGTCACAAGGAATCCCATAACCCAGAGCATTGGAGTTTCGAAGGTTACGTGGCCTCGCCACATCGTTCCGATCCAGTTAAAGAACTTCACACCGGTAGGAATACCGATCAAGAATGTCATGAAGGAGAAGAAGGGAAGTAGAACCTGACCACTTGCAAACATGTGGTGAGCCCACACAGATACTGAAAGGGCTGCGATTGCAATGGTCGCTGCAATGAGACCTAGGTAACCGAAAATTGGCTTGCGAGAAAAGACCGGCAAGATCTCGGTAACAATTCCAAAGAATGGAAGCGCAAGAATGTAAACCTCGGGATGACCAAAGAACCAAAATAGGTGTTGCCACAGCATGGCTCCGCCATTCGCTGGATCAAATAAATGCGATCCATATAAACGATCCGCTTCTAGACCTAAGAACGCAGCTGCTAATGGTGGGAATGCAAGCAATACCAAAATTGACGTAAGAAGAACGTTCCACGAAAAGATCGACATACGGAACATAGTCATACCAGGTGCGCGCATCGTGAAAATCGTTGTAATGAAGTTAACGCCACCCAAAATTGTTCCGACACCGCTTATAGCAAGACCGATCAACCATAAATCTCCACCAATACCTGGTGAGTAATCTGAGTTAGAAAGTGGCGCATAAGCAGTCCAACCAAAGGATGCTGCACCGCCTGGCGACAAGAATCCGGCAAAGGTCATTAATCCACCGAACAAAAATAGCCAATAAGAAAACATATTCAAACGAGGGAAGGCAACATCCGCTGCGCCAATTTGTAGTGGCATGATTACATTTGCAAAACCCACGAATAATGGGGTTGCAAACATCAAAAGCATGATCGTTCCATGCATTGTAAAGATCTGGTTGTACTGCTCATTGCTTAAGAACTGCATTCCCGGTCGAGCCAATTCTGCACGCAGAACGAGGGCAAGAACGCCGGCAATCAAGAACCAGGCAAAAGATGTCATCAGATACAAATATCCGATCGTCTTGTGATCAGTCGAGGTGATCCACTTTACGAAAGACTTTCCCTTCGCAGCAGGCATTGGAGCCTTCAGGGTTGTCGTAGGACGTTCTGCATACGTTGTCATGCTGGGCTCCCCTTAAGTGCTTCTAAATAAGCATCGTATTCGGCAGGTGTTACTACCTTGACAGTGAAAAGCATCTGCGAGTGATTGCGTCCACATAAAATATTGCAACGACCAGGGAACTCACCGAGCTTGTTAGCGGTGAATTCAAGCTCATTGGTGACACCTGGAAGATTTTGCATTTGAATCATGAATGCTGGGATCCAGAACCCGTGAACAACATCATTTGATGTGATTGTGTATCGGACGCGCTCACCGAGTGGAACTACCAAAGTTGGAGGCTGTGTTGGAGATCCGGTTACAACCGCCTTTGGTCCAGCTTCTGGATAACCAAACTGCCATGACCACTGAAAGCCCTCAACAGTAATTTCATGAGCGTATGTATCAGTCTTTTCCGTAATTATATTTTGTCGCTCTATTGTGTAAAAGAAAAGTACCGCAACAATGATGAAGGGAATGACCGTGTATGCAACTTCAACAGGAACGTTGTACTGAGTTTGCTTAGGAAACTCTGGACCATCCTTTTTGCCGCGATGAAAAACAGCGGGCCACAAAATTAGAATGAGTGTAAATACACCAACTACACCTGCTGCAATCCATGCTCCTTGCCACAACGACAGCGAAGCATCATTAACACTTGAAACTCCCTCGGGAAAACCCCAATCCATACTCTTTGAGCAACCCGTTAAAAGGAAAACAGGAAGGAGTAAGAGCAGTGCTCGTAAGCGCGAAAATGGGGTGCGAGACATAGAGGTAAGGATAGTTTGTATTGGCCCTTGGCGTCGCACGAGCACATTCAGCAGGAGTGGTGGCGCTCCTCACATCCAAGTGAGTAAAAACTAGGTCAGATGAAGTGCGATTTCATCTGCTGCGGTTTGGCCATACGCCTCGGCAAATCGAGCAACAAATTCAGGCTTTGTAAAGCGGTATTCCTGGGTGCCTAAGGTTTCAATGACATATGTCGCGATCAATGCACCTAGCTGGGCACATCGCTCGTGGGAAAGTCCCCAGGCAAGTCCGGCAATAAAACCTGATCTAAATGAATCGCCCACACCGGTTGGGTCGGTCTTGGAGTTCTCTTTCGGGCAGCCAACTTGAACGAATTCGCCGGCTGCACTTTCAACCTTTGCACCCTTTGAACCAAGGGTCACCACTCGATATTTAACGCGTTCCAATATCTCGCGATCTGTCCACCCAGTTTTTTGCATAGCAAGGGCAAGTTCATACTCATTGAG
>JBIILL010000083.1:0-4832 GCA_044232665.1 Candidatus Planktophila sp.
TCCCTGAAGCAAGCAAGACCTTTACGCCCGTTATTTTGGTACTTGCAGTTATCTCAATTATTTATGGTGCATTCCTTGCCATTGGCGCTAAAGACATCAAGCGGTTGATCGCTTACACATCGATCTCACACTTTGGTTTCATAACAATGGGTATCTTTGCAATGACCTCACAGGGCCAAAGCGGAGCTATTTTGTACATGTTTAATCATGGTTTCTCAACGGCAGCACTCTTCTTAGTTGCCGGCTGGATGATCTCGCGTCGTGGTTCTTCAACGATTGCGGATTTCGGCGGATTGCAACGAGTAACCCCAGTTATGGCATGGACATTCTTTATTGCAGGATTGTCATCACTTGCCCTGCCTGGATTGTCTAGCTTTGTGAGCGAGTTCTTAGTTCTTGTTGGCACATTTACCAGATACCCAGTGCATGCAATCATCGCAACCTTTGGAATTGTTCTAGCCGCGCTGTACATCTTGATTCCAGTACAGAAAGCGTTGCATGGACCTACAACTCCAGGTAATGAAAACCTCAAGGATCTCAACCTGCGCGAGAAGTTAGCAATTGCACCGATTATTGCAATCATTGTGGTCTTAGGTTTCTATCCTTCCCCACTCTTGATTGTAATTAACCCCGCTGCATCCCATGTGATCTCACAAATGGGATTCACAGATCCTGCACCAACTATTGGGGGCAAGTAATGACATTTACAGCGCCAGTTCTTTCATACTCACTTCTTTCACCAATGCTTATCCTGCTTGGCGGAGCACTTATCGGTGTGTTGGTTGAAGCATTCGTATCAAAGGCGTTACGTCCAGCCGTTCAGTTGACTCTGACCCTTGGATCTCTCATTCTTTCATTGATGCAGGTGTGGCGAATCCGCGGACAGCAATCCCTCACAGCTGCAATGGGTTCAATTGTATTTGATGGACCTGCAGCATTACTTCAGGCATCAATATTGATTATCGCCATAATCTCAGTTTTCTTAATTGCAGACACTGAAAACTTCACAGCACTAGCTGCCGCTTTGCCAGGATCTGAAGAGGAACGTCACGCAGTTGAATCTGGCAACCAGGTCACTGAGGTTTATCCACTGACTTTGTTTGCAGTAGCAGGAATGGTCATGTTCCCAGTTGCTAATGATCTGATAACTTTGTTTGTCGCACTCGAAATGCTGTCGTTGCCTCTTTATTTAATGGCTGGACTTTCACGCCGTCGTCGATTGGCATCACAAGAATCTGCCCTTAAGTACTTCTTACTAGGTGCTTTTTCATCAGCATTCTTCCTATTCGGCGCTGCCTATCTCTATGGATTCTCTGCCTCAATTACCTTTGGCGGCATCCGTCAAGCAATTGTTGGCGGCGGCGGAAATGATGTTCTGCTTCTAATTGGTATTGCATTCCTATCAATCGGCTTGCTCTTCAAGGTTAGCGCCGTCCCATTCCATGCTTGGTCACCAGATGTGTATCAAGGTGCACCAACACCTATTACGGCATTTATGGCAGCTGCAACAAAGGTTGCAGCCTTTGGTGCGCTGCTTCGTATCTATTACACAGTATTTGCCAACGCACAATGGTCCTGGACTCCGGTCTTGTCAGGTATTGCAATAGTGACAATGCTGTTGGGCTCACTTGTTGCCATCACTCAGCGCGATGTGAAGCGCATGTTGGCTTACTCATCAATTGCCCATGCAGGTTTCTTACTCTCAGGTGTTATCGCTCTTAACAAAGCAGGCCTTGATGCAACAATCTTCTATCTATTTGCATACGGTGTTGCAACCGTTGGTGCATTTGGAGTTGTAACACTTGTCCGTGATTCATCTGGCGAAGTTACAGATCTAAATCGTTGGAAAGGTCTTGGCAAGCGTTCTCCATTTGCAGCCACATCATTTGCACTGTTCTTGTTAGCTTTTGCAGGAATTCCACTTACTAGTGGATTTATTGGAAAGTTCTCTATCTTCTCAGCCGCCTATGAAAGTGGAGCAAAGGGCGTTGTGTTAGCTGGTGTGCTTTCTTCTATGATCGCAGCATTTTTCTATATTCGGGTCATTGTCTTAATGTTCTTTACAGATGCTACTGAGGATGGAACAAGTGTTGAGATTCCTTCAATCTTGACCCAAGCAACAGTTGTCATTGCACTCGTTGTTACAGTGGCACTAGGCGTTTATCCAGCACCATTGCTGGAGTTCATAACTAATCTCGCAACCTTCATTCGCTAATGTCCACATTCGGCATTCCAAATGTTGCTCCTGAGTTAGAAGCGCAATTAATTAGCCAAATGGCTGATGTGGAAGCCTTGCTAAGAAGTCACACTCGAAGTGAGTACCCATTTGTTGATGAGACCGCCCATCACCTTGTGGCAGCTGGCGGTAAGCGCTTGCGCCCACTTTTAACCCTATTAACCGCGCAATACGGGGATCCAACCCGTGATGGCATCATCGCTGCAGCTGTTGCCTGCGAGATTACCCATCTTGCAACTCTGTATCACGATGATGTTATGGATGAAGCGCCACTTCGTCGCGGAGTTGAAAGTGCCAATATGCGGTGGGGAAACACCATTGCAATCCTCACGGGTGACTTCTTATTCGCTAAGTCATCTGATTTGTTAGCAGACCTGGGTCCAGCGGCGGTTCGCCTGCAGGCACGAACATTTGAGCGTTTAGTTATCGGTCAGATTATGGAAACGCAAGGTCCTAACCCTGGCCAAGATCCACTTGAATACTATCTAAAGGTAGTTGCAGACAAGACAGGTTCATTGATTGCAGCATCAGCTAGATATGGCGGAATGATTTCAGGTGCACCTGCAGATATCACTGACACAGTTACAGTATTTGGTGAAAAAATTGGTGTTGCATTCCAGTTAGCAGATGATGTTATTGACATTGCCAGCGAATCAAATCAATCAGGAAAGACTCCAGGAACAGATCTTCGTGAGGGAGTCCCAACACTTGTGACTTTAAATGTAATGAAGTCGAGTGATCCAGCCGATGCTGATCTAAAGCGATTACTGAGTGCACCAATTGAGGATGAACCAACGGTTCAGCAAGTCTTAGTTGCCTTGCGCAATCACAGAGCTTTGGATGAGTCGCGTGAACAGCTTCATCAGATTGCAAAACAGGCACGTGGCGCACTTGGCCCACTACCTATCAATGATGCAACTGGTGCGTTGATGTCGCTATGCGACGCTGTTATTGACCGCTCTGCTTGATTTAACTAGGTCAAGTGCCAGGGTTGTTAGTGCAACCCAAATAATTAGGAACCCAATCCAACGCGCAGTTGGCATAATTTCATGTTGAACCCAGACACCAATTGAAAATTGCAATGTTGGAGTGATGTATTGCAGCAGGCCAATTGTCGTAAATGGTAGGCGAGTAGTTGAACCGTTGAATAACAGCAAAGGAATGGCAGTAATTGCGCCAGCGCTGACAAGTAATAGGGTCAAACCCCAAGAGTTCCCGAACTGTCCTGTGCCCTGATTACCTATATAAATCAGGTATCCCAGGTAGAAAAAGCCGGAAATGAAAGTTTCAATTGCCAAACCCTCAAGGGCACCCAGACCAAGCTGCTTTTTAATCAAACCATAACTACCCCAAGACAGTGCCAAAGTAAATGCAATCCAGGGCAAGCGACCGTAGTCAATTGTTAGGATCAAAACTCCGATACTTGCAATCGCTACGGCGGCCCATTGCAATGGACGCATTTTCTCTTTCAACAAAATCACACCAAAGCCAATAATGATTAAGGGATTGATGTAATACCCAAGTGAGGCTTCAACAACATGGCCATTATTGGTTGCCCAGATATAGACGAGCCAATTTATCGAGACAAGGATTGAGGTTAAGAATAATTTAACAGCCAACATGGGTCGTCTGAGTGTGACCAAAGTAGACTTTAAGGCCTTGGTTGCTGCTA
The DNA here is from genome assembly GCA_044232665.1 of Candidatus Planktophila sp. Classification (GTDB taxonomy): domain Bacteria; phylum Actinomycetota; class Actinomycetes; order Nanopelagicales; family Nanopelagicaceae; genus Planktophila. The sequence goes on from JBIILL010000083.1 coordinate 3,909, forward strand.
GAACTAAGAAACAGAAAACCAAAGTCCACACAGCTCGGTGTGAAACAATTTCAAGTGGAGCAGCTGGCATGAGTAGAGGCCAATACAAGGGGAGTAAACCCCAAATTGTGTAAGCCCCAACTCCGTAGAGAAGCCCAGTTTTGTTTTTACTCAATTATCTAAAGTTCGTAAATTGAACAGCAAAGTCCCAGCCACCATCTTTGACCATCGCCATAGTTTCCTGCAGATCATCGCGGCTCTTTGATGTCACGCGAAGCTCATCGCCTTGGATCTGAGTCTTAACAGATTTTGGACCCTCATCACGAATCATCTTTGCAATCTTCTTGGCATTTTCAGTTGAGATGCCCTCCTTTAAAGGAGCGGCAATCTTGTAGATTTTTCCTGACAACTGTGGCGCGCCTGCATCAAGGTGCTTCAATGAAACGCCTCGCTTGATCATCTTGTCTTTAACAACGTCTAGCGCTGCTTTTGCACGCTCTTCTGTGTCTGCTTCGATTAAAACCTTGTCACCTTCAAGTTCAATCTTTGACCCAGTGTTTTTGAAATCAAAGCGGGTTTCAATCTCACGGACCGCCTGATTAATGGCGTTATCTAGCTCCATGCGGTCGATCTTGGAGGTTACGTCGAAACTGCTATCTGCTGCCATGGTGAGGGCTCCTTCACTGGATGAAAGCGCGGTTTGTACGCGCACGTGCCTAAGGTATCCTTTCCCTTCGCACTATCCATAATTGCCGCAGTACTTGTTCGACCTTGGCGGGTTGCCCGAGCGGCCAATGGGAGGGGACTGTAAATCCCCCGGCTCTGCCTTCGAAGGTTCAAATCCTTCACCCGCCACCAGTAAGGGCCCATGTAAATGAGCCAGAGCGCCTACTACTTCTTAGATGAAGCTCTGGCTGCGCGAGAAAGAAATAGCGCAAAAACAAG
>JBIILL010000084.1:0-4796 GCA_044232665.1 Candidatus Planktophila sp.
GTTCCTGGAGTCGCAGATTGCGCAGCATCTGGCAACCATGTGTGGAATGGCCAGACTGGAGCCTTAATCGCAAATGCAATAAAGAATCCTAAGAACAAGAGGTTTTGAGTTGTCGATGACATCTGTAGCTCTGACAATTTATTGATATCAAAGGTGTGACCACCTTGAGCACCTGACATCACATACAAGGCGATGATTGATGCGAGCATTAACAATCCGCCAACAAGGCTGTAGATCAAGAACTTAACAGCAGCAGCTGAACGCTCACCGCTTCCGTATCCACCAATAAGGAAGTACACCGGAATCAACATTGCTTCGAAGATTACATAGAACAAGAAAACATCTGTTGCCGCAAAGACACCGATCATCATTGTTTCCAGGACCAGAATAAGAATGTAGAAGGTCTTAACGCTCCAACGTCCACCGTGCGCTTCATTCCAGCCTGCAAGGACAACAACTGGTGCCAAAATCGTAGACATCAATATAAGAACTAGCGCGATTGCATCAACACCGAGTGCGTAATTTATTCCAAAACTTGGAATCCATGAATACTTCTCTACGAACTGCAGACTCACATTGTCGCGTTGGAAGCGAACAGCCATGGCGATTGTCGCCGCCATAACCACCAAAGTTGTTACAAGGGCGGCTTGCTTTGCTGCTTTCTCACTAGCCTTTGGAAGGACTGCAATAACTCCAGCACCAACTAGTGGCAGAAGCATTAATAGTGTTAACCACTTCATTACTGAACCACCACCCAAATAGCTGCAACCAGTGCAACTGCACCGATCAAAATCAACACCGCATAGCTACGAACAAAGCCATTTTGCAGGCCACGAAGGGCTGAGCCTGAACTCATGGCTACCTGGCCAACGCCACGAACGGTTCCATCAACCACAGCATCATCTGCTGCAACCAATGTGGTTGTTAACACTTGGCCAGGACGCATAAATACCGCTTCATTGAAACGGTCCTGCATCAGATCTTGGCGGGCAATCTTTGTGAATATTGAAACATCAGTTGGTGCAAAATTCGCAACTTCTTGACGTGAGTACTTAATTAAGGCGATTGCCACACCAATTGCGACCATTGTTAGCGCAAGTCCTGAAACCACAATTGGCTCTAGCAAATGATGTTCGTGCTCTTCATGATGATCAAAGAGTGGGTATAGCCAGTTAACAAGTGCGTCACCGCGAGAAAGTAAGAATCCTGATGTGACTGAACCAATTGCAAGAACTGCCATTGGCAACCACATTAACCATGGGGATTCATGAGGATGTGCTTCCTCATCCCAGCGCTTGGTTCCTGTAAAGGTAAGAATCATTACGCGAGTCATATAGAAAGCAGTGATACCTGCACCTAACAAAGTAACGCTGCCAAGAATGATGCCCTTTGCTCCCCCGGCATTAAATGCGGTTTCAATAATCATGTCCTTGGAATAGAAACCAGCAAATGGTGGAACACCAAGAATTGCTAAATACCCAAGACCAAAGGTCACAAATGTAATCGGCATAAACTTTCGAAGCGCGCCGTATTTGCGCATATTTACTTCATCATTCATTCCGTGCATTACAGATCCTGCACCAAGGAACATTCCTGCTTTAAAGAATCCGTGGGTGAGCAGGTGCATGATTGCGAAGGCATAACCCACTGGGCCTAAGCCAGCTGCAAGAATCATGTAACCAATTTGAGACATTGTTGAAGCGGCAAGTGCCTTTTTAATGTCATCTTTTGCAGTACCAATCAGCGCACCAAACATCAGAGTGATCGCACCAACGATCACAACCAACAGTTGCGCCGTTGGAGCTGCATCAAAAACGAAGTTAGAACGAGTAATTAAGTAGACACCTGCTGTAACCATTGTCGCGGCGTGAATCAGCGCTGACACAGGCGTTGGACCCGCCATCGCATCGCCAAGCCATGCCTGCAATGGGAATTGGGCAGACTTTCCAGCCGCTGCAATTAACAACATGATTCCCATGCCTGTTAATGCCGCCTCTGATGTGTTCTCTACCTGTTCTGCCACGCCTGCAAATGAGACTGTGCCCATCGTTGCAAAAGCGATCATGATCGCAAATGACAATCCCATGTCACCAACGCGGTTCATAACAAATGCCTTTTTAGATGCAGTTGCATATGCAGGCTTGTGATTCCAGAAACCAATTAATAGATAGGAAGCAAGTCCCACCCCTTCCCAGCCAACATAAAGGCTGAGGTAGCTATCGCCTAAAACCAACAGCAACATAGCTGCAATAAACAAATTTAAAAAAGCAAAGAATCTACGACGATCATGATCGTGTGACATGTAAGAAATTGAATAAATGTGAATCAGAGTTCCGACACCGGTAATCAGTAAGACGAAACAGATTGAGAGCTGATCCAGCAAAAGGCCTGCGTCAACATTGAATGTTCCAACATTGATCCACTCAAAAAGCTTTTGCGAAACTGGACGAGCCTCGGTTGAGCGTCCAAGCATCTGCGAAAGTTCGTATAGGCCAACTCCAAATGATGAAGCTGAAAGTGCAGTCGCAAGTAGGTGGCCCCACTTATCGGTGCGACGTCCACCAAGAAGAAGTAGAGCTGCTCCTGCTAATGGCAGTGCAATCAAATAGACAAGGCTAGTAGATGTTGTCATCTCTATCGCTTCAACAAACTAGCATCATCAACAGATGCTGATCGACGTGAACGATAAATCGTGACGATAATTGCTAAACCAACTACAACTTCACACGCTGCAACAACCATCGTGAAAAATGCCATTACCTGACCATTGAGGTCACCGTTGATGCGTGAAAAAGTTACAAATGAAAGGTTTGCCGCGTTGAGCATCAACTCAATACACATGAACACAACGATTGCATTACGGCGAACAACAACTCCGACTGCTCCAATAGTAAAGAGGAGCGCTGATACGTATAGGTAATTGGAGGCGTCCATTACTTCTCCTCCTCAACCTTGGTATTAATTTCGCTGAGATCAAACTTCTTGTAATCCAACATGTCTCCACGTGCAGAAAGAGTTGCATTTACTGAGCCCGCAGCAGGTGTTCCATCTGGAAGCAGGGCGGGAACATCAACTGCGTTATGGCGTGCGTAAACACCTGGGCTTGGCAAACCTGCTGCTGTTCCCAAAGATTCACCGCGGAAGCGATCAATTGAAAGCTGACGCTGCGTTGGGCGAATGATTGTGCGCTGATGATGGGCCAAGACCATTGCTCCAAGGGCTGCGGTTATAAGTAGTGCAGAAACAACTTCAAATGGCCAGACATAGGTACTAAACAAAAGTTGAGCCAAGGCTTGAACATTTCCATCAGCATTTGCTTGAGCTAATCCAACGGACTGGCGACCAATAGTTGCTTGACCTAACAATGAAACCATTAAGCCTCCGAAACCAACCGCTGCTGTAATTGCAATTGGACGGAGTCCACGAATTGTTTCAGTTAAAGAATCAGATGAATCAACACCAACAAGCATCAAAATGAACAAGAAGAGCATCATTACTGCGCCGGTGTAAACAACAATCTGAACGATTCCTAAGAATGCTGCATCTTGTGCAATATAGAAAACCGCCAAAATAATCATTACAAAAGCCATCAAGATCGCAGAGTGAACCGCCTTCTTAACCAGCAGCATTGCAAGAGATGCAACGACTGCTAGTGGACCAAGGATCCAGAACATGACAGCTTCTGGCTTAGCGGTTTGTCCAACCTCGAGGGCTAATTCCAACAATTACTTGCCTTCCTGAGAAGGGTGCGCTTGCTTAACATCCCCGTTGTAATAATTAGTGTCGGTCATGTCTGGATACATTGGATGCGGTGGCATCAACATTCCTTGACGAAGCGGGGCTAATAAATCTTGCTTTTCAAAGATCAATTTGGCACGAGTGTCATCTGCAAGTTCGTACTCGTTCGTCATTGTTAGCGCGCGAGTAGGACAAGCTTCAATGCACAGACCACAGAAAACACAGCGAAGGTAATTAATCTGATAGACCTTGCCGTATCGCTCACCAGGTGACATGCGATTCTCTTCAGTGTTTGTTTCACCTTCAACATAAATTGCATCAGCAGGACATGCCCACGCACACAGTTCGCACCCAATGCACTTTTCCAAACCATCTGGGTGGCGATTGAGTTGGTGGCGTCCATGGAAACGCTCTTCTGTTGGTGCTTTAACCTCAGGATATTCAACGGTCAAAGGCTTCTTGAACATTGTGGAGAAGGTGACCCAGAACCCCTTCATGCTCCCAAAGAAGCCAACAGCAGGTGTCTGCTCTACTTCATAAAATTCAACACCGTTGATGCCAAGATCCTTTGGCTTTAATGGTTCTAGATTTTCACTCACGGTTGTCTCCTACCTTCTGTGAAACATTGATAGTTGAAACTTCCATTGGCAAGGAAGGCACAGCAAATTTTGGCGCTGCTTTGTTGTCGCCATCGGCAATCGCTTGCTCTTTCTTCTTTTTAGCGCTTTCAAATCCAACGTTAACCGCCATGATGATGAATACGACGCTACTTGCAAAGGCAATTACAACTATTCGTGGTGCATTTTGCAATGAAAGCACGCGAAGTGTTGCAACAACCAAGATCCACAAAATTGAGACTGGAATTAAAACCTTCCAGCCAAATTGCATGAACTGGTCATATCGCAAACGTGGCAAGGTTCCGCGCAGCCACACAAATACAAAGAAGAATGTAAGAACCTTGAGGAAGAACCAGATAGCTGTGAACCAGCCACCAAGCCACGCCTCAGTAAAGCCAAGTCCTGGAGGAGCTTTGTAACCACCAAGGAACAATGTTGTAG
>JBIILL010000085.1:0-4759 GCA_044232665.1 Candidatus Planktophila sp.
TTAATATTTTTACCTTTGGTTATGTTTGAGGCCATCACAATGTGGTATCCAAATCTCTTTACAGCTGGAAAATTACTGGCATCACAAAGAGCAGTCGATGAGTTGTTGAATGAGTCAGAAGAGTTGCCTGAAACTGTGCAGTTGGATGAAACCATTACTTCTTTTACTTGCAAAGATGTGAGAGTTTCTTGGCAGGCTGATTTTATGCGGCATTTTTCGTGTGAGGTCAGCAAGGGGGAGTTGTTAGTAATCCGTGGCAAGTCAGGTGTGGGTAAATCAACTCTTGCGATGGGGCTTCTTGGCTTGCTTCCATATCAAGGCTCAATCACAGTAAATGGGAAAGAGTTATCTAGTTTTACCGATTTAAATCAACACATCGTGGGAACGGTTCAAAGGTCTCATATTTTTAATACTTCGATCCGCGAGAATCTAAAAGTTGGAAATTCAACTGCAAGTGACGATCAGATATTGACAGTGTTGGCCATGTTAGAACTTGATAACCTCGTGAGCGAAATGAGTGACGGCTTAGATACGATTATTGGAGACTTTGGACGAATCGTCTCTGGTGGTGAGGCAAAGCGCCTTGCTATAGCTAGAACTTTGTTGTCAGATGCCGATATGTATATTTTCGATGAACCTACAGAGCACTTAGACCATCAATTGGCAGAGCGCATCGAAGTGGCAATCACCGCATTGATGAAGGAGAAAATAGCGATCGTGATCACCCATAGTGGGTGGAGCAGGGCTAATAAAACGCTGACAATGCTCCGCTAACCAACATTTATAGACAGATCACGAGAGAATGAACGTGTGGCACAACTAGAGAACAAGGTTTCGGCGGTCGTTGGTGACCGCACCGCCAAAGTTCTAGAAACCACCTTTGGGATAAAAAGCATTGGCGATCTCATGCGCCACTACCCACGTCGCTACATGGTCCGTGGTGAGCTCTCCGACATCTCCGCCCTTCATGAAGGCGATGAGACAACAATCCTGGCGCAGGTGTATTCAGCGTCGGCTAGGCCAATGCGTGGGCGCAAAGGCAGCATGCTTGAAGTTGTAGTCACTGATGGAACCGACAAACTGTCCTTAACATTTTTCAATCAAGCCTGGCGTGAGAAAGATTTGAAGGTTGGACGCCAAGGGTTGTTTGCAGGAAAAGTAGGAGTTTTTAATAATAAGAAACAACTTGCCCATCCAGATTACGAAATGATTCCTGATGGTTCAGATGTTGATAGCGCAGTTGAAGGTTTTGCTGGAAAGTATCTGCCTGTCTATCCCGCTTCGGCGAAAATGCCATCGTGGAAGATTTCACAATGCGCACAACTTGCTATTGGATCTCTTGAAGAAATCCAAGATTTCTTACCCGCTTCAATTCGAGAAAAACACAATTACCCTTCCCTTCATCAAGCATTAGTACAGTTGCACCAGCCAGCTGATTTAGATCATGCGGAACTTTCACGAGAACGTTTAACCTTTGATGAGGCATTTCTTCTTCAATCTCTATTGGTAATGCGCAGGATTGAATTAAGGAAGTTGAATTCAACATCTAGAAAGCGCATTAGTGGTGGATTACTTGATGCATTTGATGCAACGCTGCCCTTTGAGTTAACTGCCGGTCAGGTTGCAGTATGTAAAGAGATTGAATCAGATCTATCGCAGCCACATCCAATGCACCGCTTATTACAAGGTGAAGTTGGTTCGGGTAAAACAATTGTTGCATTAAGGGCCATGTTGGCTGTTGTTGATAGCGGGGGACAGGCTGCTCTGCTTGCGCCTACTGAAGTTTTAGCTGCCCAGCATCTTCGTACTATCCAAAAACTTCTGGGTGAACTCGGGCAAGGTGGAATGCTGGGTGGATCTGAAAAAGCAACGCAAGTAACTCTGATTACAGGTTCACAAAACGCTGCAGCACGTAAAGAAGCATTGGCTATGGCTGCAACTGGCAGCGCCGGCATTGTCATTGGCACGCATGCTCTCTTAGGTGAAAAAGTTGAATTCAAGGATTTGGGATTAATTGTTGTCGATGAGCAGCATCGATTTGGTGTTGAACAACGAGATGCCTTGAAAGAAAAGGCAATCCTGCCTCCACATCTACTTGTTATGACTGCAACACCTATTCCGCGAACAGTTGCCATGACCGTCTTTGGTGATTTAGATGTTTCAACTTTGCGAGAGCTACCGTTAGGTCGACAACCGATTACCACCCATGTTGTTCCGGTGAAAGAGAAGCCAAGCTTTCTGGAGAGAGCGTGGCAAAGAATTAACGAAGAGGTCGCCCAGGGTCATCAGGCTTACATAGTCGCCCCTCGTATTAGCGCTGATTCTGATGCAAACACTGACATTGACTTCCTGTTCGGGGAAGAGTCATCTGAGATCACCTCTGTTGAAGAGTTAGCACCGACTCTTCATGCCGGTCCGCTAAAGGGCTTAAAAATTGCGATCCTGCACGGGCGCCTATCTGCCGATGAAAAAGACACAACGATGCAGGCTTTTACTAAGGGCGAGATTGATGTTTTGGTTTCAACAACTGTCATTGAAGTTGGTGTGGATGTGCCGAATGCAACGATCATGGTGATTATGGATGCCGATCGTTTTGGTGTCTCACAACTACATCAGCTGCGCGGTCGTGTTGGTCGCGGAACTTCACCTGGGCTCTGTCTTTTGGTGACACAGTGCGAAGAAGAAACGCCTGCTCGTGAAAGATTAAATGCTGTTGCCGGCACAGTAGATGGATTTGAGTTATCCCGAATCGACCTTGAGCAACGCCGAGAAGGAGATGTTCTTGGTGCTAGTCAATCTGGAACACAATCTCATTTGCGATTGCTTAGAGTTTTGCGAGATGAAGCGCTGATCGAGCAGGCCCGAGACGATGCAGAATCATTGATAGCAACAGATAATGATTTATCAGACTATCCTGCGCTCAGGGCAGAACTTGCCCAACTTCAGCGCGATCAAGCCGTTGACTATTTGGATAAGGGTTAATCAATTGAGAATCATTGCCGGCGTTGCAAAGGGTCGCATACTTGGCGCTGTTGCAGGAGCAACTAGACCAACATCTGATCGTGCCCGCGAGGGCTTGTTCTCTTCATTGGCATCTGAGTTTGGAACCTTCGAGGGTTTACATGTTTTAGATCTATTTGGTGGATCTGGCGCTATTGGATTGGAATCCTTGTCTCGAGGAGCAACATCTGTACACATCGTTGAAAAAGATGATGAAGCACAGAAAACGATCGAAACTAACTTTGAGATTGTAAAGAAGTCCAATCCAACGGGAAGCTTTCATTTGTATGGAATGAGTGCTGAGCGGTTCTTGAAAGATGCACCTAAAGATAAATATCATCTTGTTTATATTGATCCACCATATGATTTTTCTAATCAAGCCGTTGAAGATGTATTGAGCGCTCTGCATGATTATGAATTTCTCAGCAGTGATGCATTCATTGCAGTTGAGCGCACAGCACGTGGCGCGCAATTTATATGGCCAGATGCATTTGTGCCCGCACGTGAGCGAAAATATGGGCAGGCGACCATTTATTACGCTAATTACCAGCCCTAAGAATGGATAACTGGGCTCAGTATTGCTAGCGTTTGGCACATGAAACGCGCTGTATGCCCAGGATCCTTTGATCCCATCACTTATGGGCACCTAGACATCATTGAGCGTGCAGCCCAGCAGTTCGATCATGTTGTTGTGGCAGTTCTTGAAAATCGCACCAAATCAAGTCTTTTCACTGTCACAGAACGCATTGGGATGATTACCGAGGTAACGCAGAAGTTTTCTAATGTTTCAGTTGATTCATGGAGCGGACTCTTGGTTGATTATTGCAAGAGCAATTCAATCCAAGCCATCGTTAAGGGATTGAGAGCTGTAACTGATTTTGATTACGAACTACAGATGGCTCAGGTCAATCTCCAGGGATCGGGCGTTGAAACAATGTTCATGGCCACATCACCTGCCCATTCATTCTTATCGTCATCTCTTGTCAAAGAGCTCGCTCACTACAACGGTGATGTCTCAACAATGGTTCCACCATCAATTAATGAAGCACTTAAAGCACGAGTAGCGGGGAAGTAGATTATGGATTCAGTAGAGAAGTTAACTTCAGCGATCACATTGGTTGAAGAGGCTCGCGGTGTTCCACTTTCTGCAAGCTGTGTTGTGCACCGTGCTGAGATGCTTGAAATTCTAGATGATGCCCGTGAAGCTCTTCCGACGGATTTTGAATCTGCACGAAAGATTATTGAAACCCGTGATGCGATCATTGAGGAAGCGCGAGTTAGTGCTGAGCAATTGATAACTATCGCGCGTGAAGATGTGTCACAAATGGTCGAGCAAACATCAATCGTTCAAATCGCTCGTGATGAAGCACGCAAGATATTAGATGATGCTCGCGAAACTGCTGAGTTAGAAAAGCAGGAAGTTGAGGAGTACATCGATGGACGCCTTGCAACTCTTGAAGTAATCCTTAATAAGACGATGGATGCAGTCTCTCGCGGACGTGATCGACTAGCTGGCGCTAATGACAAGGATGTCTTGTCACAGCTAGCTGACGAATAATGGCTGATGAGTAAAACCCCAGACTCTTTCAAGCTCAATACCTACGAGTTACCTCGTCGTGCGGGTGAAATGAAAGAGTATGAATTAGATATTGTTGTTAAGGAAAAGTTCGGTGTTGATTTAATTTCCGTCCCCGCCGGTGAAGTCATTGAAATTGATGCCCGCCTGGAATCTGTTACTGAAGGTGTTTTGCTCAGCGCT
>JBIILL010000086.1:0-4706 GCA_044232665.1 Candidatus Planktophila sp.
ATGGATGCAAGCAAAGGAGTGCGCCTCGTGAGGGAGCTACTGGGGCTGCAACCTCACCAATCAAATCAACACCATCGGCTGTCATAACATGAAATGGTGTTCGAACAGATTCAAAGACACTGCTCGATCTAACAGGCTGGCTCATACTTCAAATCCTATCTATACCCGACTAGGCTTGTTCACATGGCCACTACTTCACGATCGACCAAAGCATTCAATTCATATAACCCAACTACTGGTGAGCCTATTGGAACCTATCCAATTCATTCAGCTAAGTCAGTTGCTGAAATTGTTGGTCATGCACGACATGCCAGTACTGCCTGGGCAGCGTTAGGTTTTTCAGGACGTAAGAAGGTTTTGTTGGCCTGGAGTAATTACATTATTAATAACGTTGATCAAATTGCTGCGCTCGTTTCACTTGAAACTGGTAAGCCAGTGAGTGATGCAAAACTTGAAGCCTCTATGGCGGTAAGCCACATCGGCTGGGCCGCCAGACATGCTGAAGACATTATGCGAACTTCATATCGCGCACCAGGTGCTTTGATGGCAAATATGTCTGCAACTGTTGAGCGCTCACCGCTTGGTGTTATTGGTGTTATTGGCCCTTGGAACTATCCAGTCTTTACTCCTGTTGGATCTATTGCATATGCATTAGCTGCAGGAAACACAGTTGTATTTAAGCCAAGTGAATATGCACCGGGAGTTGGTGTGTGGCTAGAAGAGAGTTTTAATACCGTTGCACCCTTTGCAGACATCTTCACAACCATCACTGGTGCAGCAGAGACAGGTAATGCGTTATGTCTTAGCGGAGTAGATAAGCTGTCATTCACGGGCTCAACTAGGACTGCAAAGTTAGTTGCTGCAGCATGTGCAATTAACTTAACACCGATAGTTGCCGAATGTGGTGGAAAAGACCCGGTAATTGTTGCCGTAGATGCCAATTTAGATCGCGCAGTTGATGCGACCATGTGGTCTGCGATGGCTAATGCTGGCCAGTCCTGTATTGGCGCAGAACGCGTTTATGTTGATGAAAGAGTGGCTGATTTGTTTATTGCAAAGGCTGTTGCCCTTGCAGAGAACATTCATGCAGGCGCACCTGGAGATGGAAATTATGGCCCAGCAACGATGCCTTCACAGATTTCTGTTATCTCTTCTCACATCAAAGCTGCAATTAAAGATGGCGGACAATTTGCCTATGGTTCCCTAAAGTCAGTCCAAGCCCCATTTGTTCAGCCAGTTATTTTGGTAGATGTCCCAGAATCATCTGCTGCTGTTCGGGAAGAAACTTTTGGACCAATAATTATTATCAATCGTGTGGCAAACATGCAGGAAGCTATCGTTCTTTCTAATGCTTCTAGTTATGGTTTAGGAGCCAATGTTTGGTCTAAACGACAGGGAAAGAAGATTGCTTCGCAGTTGCACTGCGGAATGGTTGCAATAAACTCAACGTTCTCATTTGCTGCAGTCCCATCTGTTCCATTTGGTGGAGTTAAAGATAGCGGTTATGGACGCGTGCATGGTCCGGAAGGATTGCTTGAATACACATATCCACGCACTGTAGTTCGCACTCGATTTAATATCCCACTTAATTTCTTGAGTTTTAAGCGCCGTGCTAAAGATGACAAGCTGGTTGTGAAAGCTACAAAGTTATTAAAGGGACGACTAGGTTAAAAACGAGGAGCGTTTCGAGTACGTTCAGTATTAGGACGCCTTTTATTTTTCTTTGCCCAACACGCTGTGTGCCAATGACGGCGACCTTCTTCATCGTATTCAAGCCAAGCAACAACATGTGGAGTTGCAAGAGGAATTAACTGATCACATCCAGGACATCTATATGGCTTTGTGGAACCAGAACCTGTTAGGCGTCGCACAACATAAACACCATCACTGTGTTCTTCTGTGCTCTCACCTGTGGAAGCAATATTGATTTCCCGAGGTTCTTCAGGCTTCACCCGCTTCTTGGGGTAGTTTCTACGCGGGCTCACAGGAGTATTTTCGCATAGTAAAGTAGCCACATGAGCCTCATCCAAGTAAAAGGCCTGAAGAAAAGCTATGGTGATGTTCACGCCGTACGCGGATTAGATCTTGAAATCGCACAAGGAGAGATCTTTTCTCTACTTGGTCCAAATGGCGCAGGAAAAACAACAACTGTTGAAATCCTGGAAGGCTTTAGAACCAGAGATTCTGGAACAGTCTCAGTTTTGGGTTTTGATCCTCAAACTCGTGGGTATGAATCTCGTCTATGGCGAGATCGCATCGGAATAGTCTTGCAAAGCTCGGCCGATGCCGGTGATCTAACGGTTTTAGAAACAATTGATCACTTCAGCGGATATTACTCAAACCCTAGAAGTGTTGATGAGGTCATTCATGCAGTTGGCTTAGTGGAAAAAGAAAATGCCCTCATTCGTAATCTTTCAGGTGGTCAGCGCCGTCGCTTAGATGTGGCACTTGGCATTATTGGAAACCCCGAACTACTTTTCTTGGATGAGCCAACAACTGGTTTTGACCCTGAGGCTCGTAGATCTTTCTGGGGACTAATCCAGGCACTGCGCTCAGATGGAACCACAATTGTGCTCACTACCCATTATTTAGATGAGGCTGAAGCTTTAGCAGATCGTGTGGCGGTAATTAATAACGGTGTCATCATTGAAGTTTCAACCCCTGCCGAGCTTGGTGGGCGTGCCACCTCCCAAGCCACTGTTGCATGGCGAGATGGCGAAACTATTAAATCTGAACGATCTGACAACCCAACGGAATTAGTAACCAAGTTGTCATCACACTTCGGTGGAGAAGTACCAGAGCTAGTTGTTACACGACCATCTCTTGAAGATATTTATCTTGAAATGATTGGGGGCGTGCATGAAAAAGATTCCTAGCGCACTCTCATTAGGCATTCGTCGCGGCAACTTAGAGATCCGACAGTTCGCTCGCCAGCGTGAATCTGTTGTATTTACATTACTATTCCCTGTTATTTTGCTGGCCATCTTTGGATCAGTATTTAAAGACACCATTGCACCCGGCGTAACATTTTCACAGTACTTTTTGGCCGGAATGATTGCATCAGGCTTGGTAAATACAGGTTTCCAAGCACTTGCCATCACCATTCCTTTAGAGCGTGACTTCGGTGCTCTCAAGCGCCTGCGTGGCACACCGATGCCGGCATCTAGCTACTTCATTGGTAAAGCAATTCTGATATTTGTCAGCATGGTTATTCAAATTCTCTTACTCCTTGGATTTGGTATTTTGTTCTTTGGAGTTGAGCTACCTACTGATATCAATAAGTGGATCACTTTCACCTGGTTGGTATTGTTAGGAAGTGCGTGTTCAACAGCACTCGGAATAGCTTTTTCCATCGTTCCTAAAAGCGGACGCGGTGCATCTGCAGTTGTCTCCCCCATTGTGATCATCTTGCAGTTCTTCAGTGGTGTTTTCTTCGTCTTTACGCAGTTGCCATCTTGGATGCAACAGGTTGCCGCGATATTCCCGCTCAAGTGGCTAACGCAAGGTATGCGTTCGGTGTTCTTACCAGATTCTTTTGCTAGCCAAGAGGTTGCACAGAGCTGGGAAACAGGCAGAACCGTTGTAATCCTTCTGGTGTGGTTGGCAATTGGCATTTTCTTTAGCGTTAGAAAGTTTAAGTGGGATCGTGATTAAGAAGGTTATTGCAGTAATTCTGGCGCTTTTGGTATGTGTGCCAGTTGCTAGTGCTGCACCTTCTATTTCCTTGGCTAAAGCAAAGGCAAAGATCACTCCTTCGCCATCTCCTGTGTGGCCGCCAAAGGGTTTTATTATGAGCAAAGATGGCAATACCTTCGCAAAGATTCCAAAAGCTAAAGATCTTGTGGGTTTAGCTTCGAATGACAAGGCATTAACACAGGCTCTAGCCCAGACTGTAGATGGTGTTCCTGTTTGTGAGAAGTACTCATGTGGAGCGGTTCAGGTTGCATCCGTTACTGCCTGCACCTGGTGGGTCGTTACAGCAAATGTAAAAGGTGCGACATCTCTAGAAGATAAAACAATCAAACTCTTTGGCACCGTTCGAACAACAATTGGCAGAACGTGGTCAAAGAAATACACAACGATCTTGATAGTAAGCGGTGAACCAATCGAACTAGGTCATACCGTCTCAAACATTAAAGCGGTGTGCCGTAAAGATGTTCCTGTAGAAACGGTGCCATCAACGACTTACACAGTTACTCCTTAGCGATTGGCTCCTGGAACCCACAGCTGATCGCCAATTTCTTTATTGGCATAACGTGCAAGAACAAAGAGAAGATCAGAACAACGGTTCAAGTACTTTGCAGTCAAAGGATTTACTCCCCCGCCAAATGCGTGAATAGCGTTCCATGTGCGACGCTCAGCGCGACGAACAACTGTGCGGGCCACATGCAGGTGGGCAGCAGCAGCTGTTCCTGATGGCAAAACAAATGAACGCAATGACTCAAGATCAGCGTTATAAAGATCGATTTGTTCCTCTAAGTAGGTAACTTGAGACTCAAGCACGCGTAGTGGTTCAAAAGCTGGTGCATCAACCACCGGCGTACAAAGATCTGCGCCAACATCAAATAAATCATTTTGGATGCGGACTAGCAATGCACGAACCGCATCGGTTAATTGATCTGTTGAGAGCACAACACCAATAGCTGAGTTTGCTTCATCAACTGTGGCATAGGCTTCAAGACGAGGGTCATTCTTTGAGGTGCGAC
>JBIILL010000087.1:0-4698 GCA_044232665.1 Candidatus Planktophila sp.
TTAACTCCGCATCTGCGCCAAGACCTGATTGTCGAACTGTTTGAATAGAAACGTTTTCACTTGCAAATGTTTGCGCGATTGCAGCCAAAACACCTGATTTATCAGCAACATGTAGGCGCACGAAGAATTGAGACTTCACCGCACCAATTGGGGCGATATCAAGGTCGGCGTAATCTGATTCCCCATAACCAACAGTTGAATATGCAGCATGACGAGCAACTGCAACTAAATCACCAAGGATTGCTGATGCTGTTGGCGCACCACCTGCTCCGCGACCATAGAACATTAGCTGACCAGCAGCTTCAGATTCAACATAGATTGCGTTAAAAGCGTTACGCACAGAGGCCAAAGGGTGGGCCATAGGCAAGATCACTGGATGCACACGAACTGAAATCTCATCTTTAACTGTTAACTCTGCAATTGCCAATAACTTGATAACGCTGTTCATTGACTTGGCAGCTATGACATCCTCAGATGAAATATGTGTAATACCTTCGCAATACACCTCATCGATTACAACGGTGCTGTGAAAAGCAAGGCTGGCAAGGAGCGCCGCCTTTGCTGCTGCATCATGTCCTTCAATGTCAGCAGTTGGATCTGCTTCGGCATACCCAAGAGTTTGTGCCTCTTTTAGAACTTCACTAAAAGCGCGACCTTCTTCATGCATCTTTGTAAGAATGTAGTTTGTAGTTCCATTAACAATTCCCATCACGCGAGTGATTTGATCACCAGCAAGTGATTCGCGCATTGAACGAATGATTGGGATTGCACCTGCAACTGCTGCTTCGTAATACAAATCTACTTTTGCCGCATCTGCTGCATTAAATAATTCATGTCCATGTGTTGCAAGCAACGCCTTGTTTGCAGTAATGACAGATTTACCATTTTTAATTGCTTCAAGGATTAAAGCTTTAGCAGGTTCGATTCCACCCATTACTTCAATAATGATGTTGATGCTTGGATCTGAGACAATTGACTTAAGGTCGGTTGTAATTAAAGAGGAATCAACACCCTCGCGTGCACCTGCTGTGCGAACACCGACCTTGCTTAACTTAAGCAGCGCGCCTGAGCGCTCTGAAAGCTCTTGCTCATCATCTTGGAGCAGGCGGGCAACCTGGCTGCCGACAACGCCGCAGCCGAGCATTCCAATTGTGATTGTTTTGACGCCCGAGTTCATGGCGCCATTCTTTCATAGATGACTAGATCGGCGTTAAATATCGAGGCGAAGCAGATCAGCTTCAGTCTCTCGGCGCACAATTACACGAGCTTTTCCATCTATTACTGCAACAACTGGTGGTCTTGGCACATGGTTGTAGTTGCTGGCCATGCTGCGTCCATATGCACCCGTTGCAGGGACAGCTAACAAATCCCCTGGCACGATGTCATCAGGCAAATCAATCTCACGAATAACAATGTCTCCCGTTTCGCAATGCTTTCCCACTAAACGGCTAGAAACATGTGGCGAAGTGCTGGTGCGATTAGCCAAAATTGTTGTGTATTCAGCGCCATAGAGCGATGGTCGAATGTTGTCGCTCATGCCGCCATCTATTGAGATGTAGCGACGATGGGTACCATTTTCCAAAGTCACATCTTTTACTGTGCCAACTTCATACAAGGTAAACATAGTTGGACCAACGATTGCCCGGCCTGGTTCAATTGAAACTCTTGGAATCTTCAGATTATGTGTTGCGCAATTCTTTGTAACTGCAGCAGCAAGTGCGTTCATAGCTTCGGCCGGATTAACAGTTTCATCTCCTGGCAAGTAAGCAATTCCGTATCCCCCACCAAGATCTAGTTCGGGTAGTTCGCTCTTGAACTCATCTCGGTATTGGGCAAGTAAAGAAACTAGTCGTTCTGACAAAATCTCAAATGATTTGTAACCAAAGATCTGTGAACCAATATGGGCATGGACTCCACGAAGCTCGAGACTTGGATGAGTTCGAACTGCAGCAATTGCCGCCCATGCTGCTCCACTTGCAATTGAAAAACCAAACTTCACATCTTCATGTGCGGTAGCAATTGATTCATGTGTGTGGGCTTGGATACCTGGTGTTATACGCAGCAGTACTCGCTGAACTTTGCCAGTTTTTTTTGCAGCATCTGCCACACGTTCTATTTCATAGAGTGAATCAATAACAATTGCTTCTACGCCAACTGAAATAGCTTTTTCGATTTCACCTAAAGACTTATTATTTCCATGCACTTCAATCTTTGATGGATCAATTGAGCCAGCCAGGGCAACGGCCATCTCTCCGCCCGTGCTGACATCAATACCAATACCTATTTCCTTGATCCAACGAGCAACTTCTGTACAGATAAAAGCCTTTGATGCGTAATAAACAGTGCCGGCATTTGGTCCAAATGCATCCTTGAGCGCTTTATCCCAAGCACGTGCGCGTTCACGAAAATCAGCTTCATCGATAAAAAATGTTGGAGTTCCAAACTCTTTAGCAAGTGTCTTTGCAGATAATCCTGCAATTGAAAGTTCAGCACCGGTTGTGACAGATGAGGACCACATGAGTTACATCCTCTCCGGTGCGCTAACGCCAAGTAGATCTAGACCGTTGTGAACAACCTGCTTTGTTGCAGTACATAGTAATAAACGCGCGGTATGCAGCGCAGTCAATTTTTCTTCTCCCATAGGCAAGACACGGCAATCGTTGTAGAAGCCGTGATACGTACCAGCAAGTTCTTCGAGGTAACGGGCAATACGGTGGGGTTCACGGAATTCAGCCGCACTTGCCACAACACGTGGGAACTCTGCCAACGCCCCTAATAATTCATTTTCACGATCATGCACCAACTGCGCAGGGTCGAAATCTTTGAGATCTAAAGAGGCACCAAGTTCTTGAGCATTTCGAAGCACCGCAGCAATACGAGCATGTGCGTATTGGACGTAATAAACAGGATTCTCATTGGTGTTTCTCTTCAAAACATCGATGTCCATAACCATCGGTGTATCGACTGGATAGCGAATCAATGTGTAACGAGCGGCATCTACACCAACTTTTTCAACTAGTTCTTCAAGGGTAATAATTGTTCCGGCGCGCTTAGACAGCTTTACCTCTTCGCCACCTTCCATGATCTTTACAAGTTGGCCAATTAACACATGAATGTTGTATTCAGGATTATCACCAGCACATGCAGCAGTTGCCTTTAGGCGACCTATGTATCCGTGATGATCTGCACCCAACATATAAATACAAATATCAAAGCCTCGTTCACGCTTGTTGATGTAATAGGCAGTATCTGAGGCAAAGTATGTGAGTGAACCATCGCTCTTTGTCATTACTCGATCTTTATCATCACCAAAATCTGTTGTGCGAAGCCACACAGCGCCATCTACATCAAATACATGACCTTGTGCACGAAGCTTCTCCATACCGTGTTCAACTGCGCCTTGGTCATGCAGCGAGCGCTCTGAGAACCACACATCAAAGTGTGTATTAAATGTCTCTAATACTCTTTGCTGATCCTTCAACTGCAATGCATATGCGGCTTCACGGAATGCAACAAAGCGCTCATCCCCTGACAAATCCTTAATCCCAGAATTTTGTGCAACAACATCTTTTGCTAAATCTTTGATGTATTCGCCTTGGTATCCACTTTCTGGAACAGCGTTACCAAGTGCGACCGCTTCAACAGATTGACCAAATAGATCCATCTGATTGCCACGATCGTTAATATAAAACTCACGTGTTACTTGTGCACCAGCTGCTGTCAGAACGCGACCTAGCGCATCACCAACAGCCGCCCACCGTGTATGGCCTAAGTGCAATGGTCCAGTTGGGTTAGCGCTAATAAATTCAAGGTTGACTTTCACACCTGCAAGCGCAGCTCCTTTTCCATAATCACTCTTTGCCGCAACAATTGTTTGAACAAGTGCTGCTTGGCTTGCACGATTTAAGGTGATGTTGATAAATCCAGGTCCGGCAATTTCAACCTTAGATATATCCGCAACTCCGCTAAGTTGATCGGCAATTAATTGAGCTACCTCGCGCGGATTCTGGCCAGCGGGTTTAGCTAATTGCAACGCGATAGAAGTTGCATAATCCCCATGATCACGATCTTTAGGGCGCTCCAGCTTGATGGTCTCTGGGCTTTGGCCACTGAGATTTCCGGCAGCGATGGCTCGGCTGATAGCAGCCTTGATCTCCCGCTCCAAAATCTCAATATGTGATGGCATTAGGCAAGGTTATCGTGAGCACTGGCACCCGTTATCAAATCGTTAGACAAAGGGGTGATTTTTCTTAGGAAATATAGTGACCTTTCTGAGCAATCCCACTAGTTTTTACCCACGTTGTGCCTTACATATCCGGGCGAATAACTCGCCCGGGGGCTTAACTCCTCCGAAAGGTCAATACATGAAGAAGCTTCGTTATGCGCTTACAGCACTAGTAGCTGTATTCGCTCTTGTACTAACAGGATGTTCAAGTTCATCAGATTCAGCTGACGAAGGTTTTGTCGGCGTTATTCTTCCTGATGCAGCATCATCAAACCGCTGGGAAACTGCTGACCGCGGATTCCTACAAGCTGCATTTGATGCAGCAGGAGTAAAAGTAGATATTCAGAACGCAAACGGCGACAAGGAACAATTCGCAACAATTGCAGACCAGATGCTTACAGCTGGTGCAAAGGTTCTTATCCTTGTAAACCTAGATTCAGATTCAGCTAAGGCTGTTCAGGACAAGGCTGCAG